>CAYOGX010000148.1:0-8274 GCA_964403235.1 uncultured Planctomycetales bacterium
GCGCGGACCTGTACGAGACGGGCGTGTGGATCTACGACGACATGGCCTACAACGATGGGCCCATGTTCTCGCCCGCCTCATTCGAGCGGATCTTCCTGCCGGCCTACGCGCGAATGGTGCGGGCATGGAAATCAGCCGGGGCGCGGTTCGTGCTGCTCCACTGCGACGGCAACATCGAGCCGATCCTGGACATGGTGCTCGAGGCCGGCATCGACGGGATCAACCCCGTCGAACCCCGCAGCGGCATGGACCTTGTCAGGCTGAAGCGCCGGTACGGCGACCGACTGGCGCTGATCGGCGGGATGTGTAACGCCGTGGTCCTGCCACAGGGGCCGATCGAGCGGATCGTCGCACGGGCCCGCGCCATCATCGACGCCGGCAGGGACGGCGGCGTGATCATCGGTGCCCATTCGATCGGCCCGGACATCCCCGTCGAGCACTACGACGCCTACCACGCCGAGGTCCTGGCCTCGACACGCGACGACGCCGTCAGGTGATCGCGGTCCGCACCGCGGACCCTACCGGCCCGGGCCGTAGAGCCGGACCTCGAAGATGTGTGCTGACTTGCCGCCGCGGGTCCGTAGGACCTCCACGCGGATTCGGCTGGCCTCGACCGGCGCGAACGTGTGGACGCGATGGCGGCGGGCGTTGTCGCGCTCACGCAGGATCTCGACCCACCCATCGCCCTCGGCTCGAAGCACGCGATAGTCGCGCACGAGCTGCGGGACAAAGCCGTCCGGGATGTATCGCGCGTTGATGTCGGTGTCGAAGGTCAGTCGGATCTCGCTGATCCGTCTGGTTCGGCCCAGATCCAGCTCGATCCACTGCGGCATCGGCTGGTTCGGGTCGGACGCCCACAGGTGCGAGGCGTCGCCCACCGGACGGGAGACGCCGTCGATGACGTTCTCGGCCTGCCACTGCCCGGGCCAGACGATCGGCGGGTCGGTCACGAAGGCATAGTGCCCGCTCGCGAGGTTCCAGCCCTTGGAGCTTCGATAGGCCCGTCGTGAACCCGGGGGCGCCCCGCGCATGAGCTGGAGCTTCAGTCCCTTGGCGACCGGCAGATGGAACCAGTAGTACCCGCCCGGGGTGAGCGATTGATCGAAACGGAAGCTGACCCACCCGCGATGCCGGGCCGGCACGGTCGCGGTGGCCGTGGCCAGATCCTTCTTCTGGGAGAAGTCGCTCCATTCCTTGGCCCGTCGCAATCCCATCTTCAGGTCGACCGGCTCGGCGCGCGACGAGATCACATAGGCGCGGATCGACTGGATCCGCTCGGCGCTGACGCGGAACATCTGGGCCCTGGGGCAGACCATTTCGTGGCCGGGCTGGCCAGTGATGCTGGCGTCGTAGCCGGCCAGCGCCTGTGTGCTGGAGGCCGTCACCTTCGCCGTCCGCGCAAGGTCGGCGGGATCTTCGTTCCGCAACCCGATCAGGTAGCCGTCGTCCTTCAGGAGCAACTGTTGCAACCGGCCGATGTGATTCCGCCCGACATAGCGCGGCACGGCGTCGTGCTGGATGCACAGCGCCCCGGCGGTCCCGACGGCCTGGCCCGTCAGGCCGCACGTCGCCATCACCCGTGTCGTACCCAACGCGACGTGGCTGACGCTGATGTCCCGGCCGGCGAACATCAGATTGTCGACGTTCTTGGAGTACAGCGACCGGAACGGGATGCTATACGGCTGCTTGAGAAAATGATGGATGGACGGCCGGCCCGGGTCGTAGATCCCCGCCGGCGGGTGCAGGTCGATCGACCAGCCGCCGTAGGCCACCTGATCGGGAAACGCCCGCCCCGCCTCGACGTCGTGCTGGGTCATGATGTAGTCGCCGATCAGGCGGCGGGATTCGCGCTTGCCGGCCACGTGACCGACCCACGTCAGACGGTAGTTGGCGGCCTTGTCCTTGTGAGCGCAGCGGTTCTTGATGTGGTCCCACACGCCGTACAGGACGCGGAGCAGGTGGTCGCGGATTTCCTCGGCGTCGGTGATGGTGTCGAGCTGGTTGGGGTCGGCCACGATCTCGCGGAGGTCGGGCGTGGGCGTGCCGCCGCCGAACTCGACCCACCAGTGGCCCTTGTTGGGCGGCTGGTGCCGGCGATGGGGCAGGTCTTTGCAGCTCGGGAACGCGATCGCCCACGGCGGCGCGACGAACGGTGTGGGCCGACCGGTGTCCTCGATGTCCCACAGCAGGGAGCTGCCCAGCGTCCTGCGGTCGGGGGTTTCGGGCGCGATCGACTCCTTGAACTCGTCCCGCCCTTCGCGTCCCACGCGGTAGATCGCGCCGGCCGACGCGCCGATCACGCCGTCGCCGGTGCAGTCGATGAAGAGCTTGCCCGCGAACACGGACCGTTCGCCCGTGACGACGTGGACGGCCTCGACGGCGTCGATGTGGCCCTTGGCGCGGCAGCGGGCGCCGGTGGCACGGGTCAGCAGGCAGACGGTCAACTTCGGTTCGGCCTGGGTCAGCGTGGCCAGCGCCTTCGACTCGTTGCCGTCGGTCTTCGCGCGCTCGAGCATCTCCTCGACGATGCCGCCCTCGCGGGCGTTGGGCAGTCCGCCGCCGACGGCGCCCTGCACCCAGACCCGGACCTCCTCGCTGGCGTTACCGCCCAACACGGGCCGGTCCTGGATCAGAACGGTATTGGCCCCGTGCCGCGCCGAGGCGATGGCCGCACAAGTCCCCGCCACGCCCCCGCCGACCACGACGACGTCGAACGAGCCGCGGTCCTTAACGGTCGCACCGACGCCCGACAACGAGCGGCGGACCCGCTCGAGCTCAGCCCGCTCGGTGGGCGGGGCGAAGCCGGGATCGGACGTCAGCACCAGCGCATCGCATCGGCCGTAGCTGCCCGTCAGGTCGTGCAACACCACCCGATGTTTGCCGGCGGACAGCTCGAACGTGCCGCCCTTGACCCACGTCCAGTGCGGGTCGGGCTGCTTGCCGAACGTGACCGCCGACAGGTGCGGCCCGACCTTGACCTGGAACCGGCCGGGCGAGAACTCGACCTGCCAGTTCTTGCACCGCACCCACAGCGTGTAGCGCCCGGGCGCGTCGATCGCCACGTCCGCGTGGGCGTCCGCCACCGGTCGGCACCTGCCGGCGGCCAGCAGATAGGACGACCCCATCTGGTCGATGAACTGGCCGTCGACGACCCAGCCGCCCTTCTGGTCGAACAGCTCGGCCTCGACCCACAGCGTCGCCCCGGCTGCGATCGCGTCCCCGGCCGCTGCCAGTGCGACGACAGCGGCGACTGAGAAACGCCAACGTGCCGCGCCGTACCTTCGGCTACGGCGGTTCGGTTGCGTGAATGATCGCATGTGAATAGCTCCTATGATCTCGTCAGGAACGCCCGGGCCTCGACAACGCCCACGCGTCGGGGTCTGCTTCGCGGGTCAACGACAAGACGCGCCGCAATCCCAGACCCTATCCCGAGTAATCCCGCCCGTCGCGCCGCGGGGTTTCCCACCGCCGGCCGGTGGCGAAGACCTTCACCTCCAGCGGCTGCATTCGCGTGACCAGCTCGCCCCGACGCACCGTTGCGGTTTCCTTGCCGTAGAGGAGCTCCAGGCGCCGGCCGTTCAGCCCCGCCAGACCCGTCACCTGCACCCCCATGTGGTGACGGTCATCTTCGTTGACCAGCACGATCAGCCAGTCGTCGCCCGACCGGCGGGCCGTCACCCGGACGCCCAGCAGGTCCCGCGTGTCATAGGCCTCGATCACGTCCGCCCGCACGCCCTTCTCGTCGGGCGCTAACAGGAAGGGTTGCAGCGCCGCCAGCTCGCTGGTCAGGGCGTAGACCGACTGGCGAAAGGCTTCCGATTTCAGGAAGCGCGATCCCCAGTAGAGAATCCCCTTGGCGCCGTGGGCGATGACGTCGTAGGCCATGAAGCGCGATTCGGCGAACGTCGGATAGGCCGTCTGCTTGACCCCGTAGTAGTCTCCCAATTCGCTCCAGGCAAAGGCCTGGAGCACCATCCAGACGGGCTTGCCCCGGCCCACCTGTTTCCATCGCTCCGTGGCGAGCCCGACACGGGCCACGCGGCGGTTGTCCTTCTTGACCGGATAGATGTCGCATCCCGTGACGTCCACGGAATCCAGGTACTGGCGGACGTACTTAACGTCGCTTTCGAGCGCTTCGTTGATCCAGAAGGGCCGGTTGCCCTTGTCGAGGCCCCGCACCAGCTTGATGCCCTCGTGGAGCTTGGGTATGAGCTGCCGCGCCCGCTCCTGCGCGTAGCTGACCGCCCGTGGTGTCTGCCGCCACCACTCGCCGGGCGACTTGTGGACGCCCATCTTCCGGTGCAGCCCGCTGTACGCGGTGAAGTTCCAGACCACCTCGTCCGGACCCTCCCAGGCCGCCAAGGCCGGATGGTCCTGCACCGATGCCACGAACGTCCGCAGTTTCTGCGTCGCTCCCGACTGCACGGCCAGCGGGACCACGCCCATCATCCCGGCGGCCGCAACGCGGTCGAGATCGGCCCTGCTGTGGCAGTGGACCAGATTGACGCCCGATGCCGCCATCACCTTCAGCTTCGCATCGTCCTTCGGCAACTCGTAGAAGCCAATGGGGAAGAGCCGACGGCTGTCTTTCTTCAGAAATCCATCGTGTTGCCCGCGCGCCGGCCGCGCCGACGAAACCGTCATGCCAGCCGCAGCCATGAACACGAGCAGGCACGGACTCACACTGTCAGAGAGCCGATAGACGAGGTCCCTCATGTTCGCCTCCTTATCGCAACGGCGTCGCGACTTGCATGGGGCAGCTTCAGTGATGCAACTCCCGTCGGGTGCACTCCGAACACGTCCAGCCAACCGGCCGCTTGGGGCACATAGCATACCACGCGGGTCGGACCGTGTGGGGGCAACCCCGGCACGTCGAATCGGGGGACCGCATCTCTATCCCTGCAGGTGGCGGGACGGGTCGACGACGCACCTTGCGAGAACCGCGTCATCGGGCCGTCTTGGCGGATAGCTCGACGCGTCGGCCGGTGCGGTGCGATTCGTAGGCGGCGTCGATGATGCGCCAGACGGCGAGCAGGTCGTCGCCGGTGGCGGGTGGGGCGGTGCCTTGCTGGGACGCGCGGAGACAGGCGCGGGCGAACGCCAGGCCGGCTCGGCACAGCGAGAAGGCTCGCAAGTGCCGATACCCTAAGCACGACGACCACGTCTTGCGAACGGCGATTCGTCCGAAGCCAACCACGATCTACTCCGAGGATGAGCGCATGCTGCGGTCGCACACGTGTATCTACCGCGCGTTTAGGGTACGCATCCGCAAGCCGGCGTGACGCCGATGTTGCTCGATCGAACACCCCCAATTCTCTATGATGTCAGGCGCAGTTGTTCGGCGTGGGTCCATCGTCCGGACTACGATGAGCCGAGGGCACCCGCTTACGGGGGCGGCTTGGTTGCATCGAAGGGCCCCGGCGACACGAATAGGGAAAGCTGGATGAAGACGAAGAACCCGGACTTTCGCGCGCTGGTCGAAGAGATCTTCCAGAAGGCCGCGTTCATTCGGGAGCTCGGGATCGAGCTGGTCGATATCGGCGCCGGCCATTGCGAGACGGCGCTCGTCCTGCAGCCCAAGCATCTTCAGCAAGACGGGGTCGTCCACGCCGGCGTCGAGGCGACGATGGCCGATCACACCGCCGGCGCGGCCGCCACGAGCCTGGTTGGTGCGGACGAATACATCCTGACGGCGGAGTTCAAGATCAATTTCCTCCGACCGGCGCGGGGCGACGCGTTGCACTGTCGGTCCCGCGTTTTGAAGCCCGGCCGCACCCTCATCGTGGCCGAGTCGGAGGTCTTCGCCGACCCCGCCGCCCCATCCCACCTCGTCGCAAAGGCCATCGTCACGCTCGCCGTCGTTCCAAGAGGCGTCCCCGGCACGTCGAGGTGAAGGGCGTTCGGCGCGTTTGCCACGCGGGTGATCGGACTATCGCGCCGTCCCGCCGCTCAGGTCAACCCGTCGGCCCGTCCGGTGGGATTCGTAGGCGGCGTCGATGATGCGCCAGACGGCTAGCAGGTCGTCGCCGGTGGCGGGTGGGGCGGTGCCTTGCTGAGAGGCGCGGAGGCAGGCGCGGGCGAATTCGAGGCCGGCCCGACCGCCGTAGGCCTCCGCGGGCGACTCGGTGTAGCGGAACTCGCGCTGCGGGGCACCCACCCACTCATCGCACCCGCTCGTAACGGCCAGCCGCTGGTCGGGCCCGAAGACCTCCCAACTCAATTGGCCGGCCGTGCCCTTGATCCCGAGGTACGTGTCGTACGCGCCGCGGTGGTAGCCGGGTGGGCTGAGCGGCATGAGGTAGCCGAACGTGGCCGTCGCCAGCGCGCCGCCGCCGAAGCGGAGCGTGAGGACGGCCGTGTCCTCGACGTCGATGTCCTCGCCGCTGAGCGTGTCGAGCTGCGCAGTGACCGAGACGACCTCCTGTCCGAGGATGTACCTCAGCAGGTCCAGGTAGTGCGATCCCAGCCAGGGCAGGATGCCTCCGCCGCTGACGGCCCGGTCGAACAGCCAATGGCTCGGATCGCGGAGGGCGACCTGGGAGGTATGCAGGCGGGTCTCGGCGGCGGTGATTCGCCCGAGCCGGCCGTCGGCGACGAGGTCCCTCGCCTGTCGAGCGGCGGCCCGGTAGCGATTGGTGAAGGCGACGGCCAGGCAGCACCCGGCCTGGCGGAACGCGGCCACGACGGGCTCGACTTCGGCGGCGCTTCGACCGATGGGTTTCTCGGCCAGGACGCCCTTGCCGGCCTCGGCGGCGCGCATCAGCACGGCCGGGCACTCGTCGTTGCGGAGGCACACCAGCCACCACGGCACGTCGTCGGCGCTCAGCAGGCTGTCGAGCTGATAGTGGCAGACCTCGACCTTCCCGCCCGCGTCCTGAGCCAACTGAATGGCGGCGGTGTGGTCGTCGTCGTACAGGTGGATGGCCGTCACCTCGTCCAGCGAGCACAGCGTCTTGAGATGCGCGGCGCTGTGCGGGTTCCGACATCCGACCAGGGCAGCCTTGGTGGGTTGGGCGAGGGACATGGCGATGTCTCCGTGGTTGTCGGAGGGCTTACGGCGGCATCAAGGATAGTGTGCCCGCGGGGCAATTGCGACCGGGCGATCGCGTGAGGGGGTTCGCGGACCGCCTTCGCCCCTACTCCGCCAGGTGCCCCTTACGCGCCGCGGCTTCGATGAGGGGCCGCACGTAGTCCCACAGACGACCCGATGACGCGCCGATTCGAGCGTTCACCTCGATCACCTGACCGCAACGCACCCCGTGCTCGCGCCACGCCCTGCCCTGCGTATGGACGTTATGGAGCAGGGGCATGAGCCGGTCGACGGCCATGGCGAAGCGGGCCTCGGGCGTATCGCCTCGCTCGTACTCCTCCCAGAGCCCGACGAACTCCGCCCGTTGGTCCTCGGGCAACAGGCCGAAAATCCGGTCGGCCGCCTTGCGCTCTGGCTCGGCCTTGTCCGCCGCGGCGGCGCGGTCGTAGACGAAGGTATCGCCGGCGTCGATCTCGACGACGTCGTGGATCAACAGCATCTTCACCACGCGAGGCACGTCGAGGGGTTCGTCGACGTGCTCGGCGAGGACCATCGCCAGCATCGCGACGTGCCAGCTATGCTCGGCCGAGTTCTCGTGCCGCTCCTGACTGAGCAGGTACGAGCGTCGGTAGACGGACTTGAGCTGGTCGATCTCCAGCAGGAACTCGATTTGCCGGGCAAGTCTATCCTGGGTCATGATCTCGAGGGCCCTCAGAAGCGTCGTGTGCCACTGGCAGCTTGCTGCCAGTGTAGTTTCTCGAGAGGCACCATGCCCCCTGGCGGACCGGCCGCCAGTGGCACACCAACGGCCGGCTCAGCCGGCCCTACGGTTTGGCCGCCTTGAAAATCAGCCGGCCATAGCCTTCGTAATAGTGGAACCCGTGATCGGGCGCTTCGGGGATGGACATCATCAGCAGCGGGTCCTCGAACGACTTGGAGTAGTCGTAGCGAAACGCGCCGAAGGTCCAGGTCACGCCGTCGGCGGGCGGGGTCGCACCGGTGAAGGCCTTGAGGGGGATGGCCATCTCGATCGTGTAGCCCTTGTCCGCGTCGCGCCCGTCGCCGTCGGTGCCGTCGATGTGGGTCGCGATCTTCGTGCCCGACGACCAACCCTTGAACCGATTGAACCCGCCGGAGCCGCGGCTGGTGTATCGCCCGTCGTACTGCGCGCCGTTCGGTGCGGTCACGAACTCGTAGTAGGCCCGCTCGGCGTCGTAGTTGATCTCTTCATACGTGAAGATGGG
>CAYOGX010000149.1:0-8268 GCA_964403235.1 uncultured Planctomycetales bacterium
CGCGGTCCGGCCGGAGTTCAAGTTCCTCCGGCGCTTCCTCGGCACCGACCCGAACCTCGAGCTGGCCACGTTGATCCTCGTCCGTCCGCCGCTGTTTACCGCCGGCGGGACCGTCGGCGGCAAACCCCTAGCGGGGTTCCCCAAAACGGCCGACGATTTCAAGGCCTTCGACGTGTTCATCATCGGCGACCTGGACCGGAGCTACCTGTCCAAGCAGCAGATGGACCTGCTCATCGAGGCCGTCCGATCGGGCAAGGGCCTGTTAATGATCGGCGGAACCGCCACGCTTGGCCCCGGCGGATACGGCGGCACGCTCGTCGAGCAGGCCCTGCCGGTGACCGTCGGCCCGCGGAGCAAGGACCGCCAGGAGACCACCCCGTTCCTGCCCCGCCTGACCGCCGAGGGCAACGCCCACCCCGTCTTCGCCGGCCTCACGACGTTCCTCGCTGGCGGCGAGGCGACCACCCAGGCCTCCGGAACGCTGCCCGCCCTCCAGGGATGCGTCATCGTCGACGCCGCCAAGCCCGGCGCAGCCGTCCTGGCCGAACACCCCACCCGACAGCGGAGCGGCAAGCCCCTCATCGTCATGGCCGTCCAGTCTTTTGGTTCCGGGCGCACCGGCGTCTTCACCGCCGACACCACCTGGCGGTGGTACATGTTCCGACGCGCCCTCGGCATGGAGTCACCCTACCATCGCTTCTGGGGACAGCTCATTCGCTGGTTGGCCAACAGCGAGCTCAAGGAGAAGGGCACCGGCGCGGGCGTCCAGGTCCAGGTCGCCAAGAGCTTCTACCACCCCGGCGAACGCGTCGACATCGTCGCCAAGGTCCGTGACGAGGAGGGACAGGCCTACAACTTTGCCAACGTCGCCGCCACCATCACCACCCCCGACGGTAATCCTAAGGAACTCACCCTCGCCCGCCGCGAGGACCGCGTCGGCGCCTACCACGTCACCTACGAGCCGGCCCTGCCGGGGCAGTACAAGGTCGAAGTCACCGCGCGCAAGCAGCAGACCGTCCTGGGCAAGGACGCGATCGATTTCACCCTCGCTCGACCCAGCGCCGAGTTCGAGAGGCTCAGCCTCGACGCCGAACGGCTGACCAAGATGGCCGCCGCCAGCGGAGAGTACCTCAGGCTGCCCGGGCTCAGCGATCTGATGACCAGGCTCACCCGACGTTATGAGACCCACGGCCGGGGCCAGCAGCAGGCCACCGAATATACCCTGTTCACCGCCGCCACGAGCTTCAGGAGACATCTGAAGATGGCCCTGGCGTTCGGCCTGTTCGTCCTGCTGGTCTCGGCCGAGTGGCTGTTGCGTCGACATTGGCAATTGAGCTGATCCCTGGGGATCCCGGGGATCGCCCCGGCGGGTCCGATCCAGGCCTCGGCTCGAAGGGGGCTGACGACGACCGGATGGCCCCACTACAATAGGCACGCCAAGAATGGCAATTACGTGTGTTGCTCCTGTAACAAGCTGCCGATCTATGACTTAGCGCCCTGAACCTGGATACCGTATCGTTCCCATGTCGCCCCGAGCAAAACGCTACCTGTTCAACGGACTCCGCCTGGCCGTCTGCGCCGCAGGCGTCTACTACATCGTCAGGCAGCTCTCCGGCGAGGACCTGCCTGGGTCCCTCAGCCAGATGAACGGCACGTTGACGCTGGTGGCCGTGCTCCTGTTCGCACCCATACTGCTGATCGTCTCCGTTCGACTCGTCGTGGTGATGGCCACCCAGGGCATCCGGCTCTCTGTCTGGGAGGCGATCAAGCTCACCTATGCAGGGGGATTCCTCAATTTCGCCATGCCCGGCGCGACCGGAGGTGATCTCTACAAGGCCTACTGCGTCACACGGCGAACACACAAAAAGACTGAGGCCGTCACCGCCGTCTTCCTCGATCGCGTTATCGGCCTTGGGTCCCTCGTCATTATCGGCGGCGCGATGTCGCTCCTCGGGTGGGCCTTGCGGCTCAACATCGGATGGGCCGCCAAGGTCATCGGTGGCCTGTTGGTGGCCGTGGCCATCGGGGCGGCGCTGTTCTTTTCCCATCGTGTCCGCAGACTGATCCGCTACGACCGCATCCTCGGCCGCCTGCCCTTCAGCCACCAACTCCGACGCGTGGACCAGGCCGCCTTCATCCTTCGAAGGAACAAGCGAAGGGTCGCCAAAGCCCTCGCGCTCACCGTCGTCTTGCAGCTCTTCGCCATGGTCTCCTTGATGTTCGTCGCCGCCGCATTGGGCATGGCGACCGACTCGCTCATCCCCTACTTCGTCTACCTGCCCTTGAGCCTGGTCATTCGAGCCATCCCCATCAGCATCCAGGGCATCGGTCCGATGGACGCCTGCTGCAAGTTCTTCTTCGTGGACAGCGGGCTGGGAAATGCCTCGCAAGTCCAGATCCTCGCCCTGGCCGTCCGACTGCTCGATCTGTTCTGGGCCCTGCCCGGCATCCTCGTCCTCCTGACCGGACGCGAGCTGCCGCCCAAAGACTTCACCACCGACGACGCTGATGACAACCCCATGCTCGACAAAGGATTAGAACCGACCGGCCCCCGACCCAATCTTACCTGACCGCTTAAGTCACCCCGTCAATCCGTCGATGAATCACTCGGGGCTGTTCCCGAGCACCGACCGTCGCCACAGAGGCATCGACATGCCTATTGCCGTCACCCTGGATCGCGACCAAGGGCGGAACATTGTCACCAAGGCCTGTCGTCGTGGCCAATCGGCCGAGGTCCGATTCTCCCGTCCTGACGGGCCGGCGGCCGCCGTCCCAACCGCGCTCCTCGCCATCGAGCGCGATGCCCTTTTCATCAAACGCCCTGTCGGTCCTCACGGGCCCGTCGAACCCGTCCCGGGTGACCAGGTCCAAATCACCTTCAACGTTGGCGGAAGACGATTCAGTCTCGAAACCGCCGTCAAGGACCCCGGAATCTGCCGCCTTGATACGCACACCAACGTCGACGCGATCCCCCTCGACTACCCGCAACGCGTCTGCGAACTCCAACGTCGGGCCGAATACCGTGTCCCCTTGTGGAACACCGCGCCCATCACTGCCCATCTCGAACCCCTGCCCCTCGGGGGCTCGGATGGAACCCCGCTGGCCGAGCCCTTCCATGGTCGCTTGCAGAATATCTCTGCCGGCGGCGTCGCTGTCCTCGTCGACCGATCCGTCCGGGCCTGCCTGGCCGGCGGCCAGCACTACCTGCTCGAATTCTTTCTCCCGGGGGGCGAAGAACCCTTCGCCTTCGCCGTCAGCGTCAGGCACGTCAGAAGAATCGCACACAGCAATGACCGGCTCATCGGGCTCAAGTTCATGCCCGGCGACGACGGCGAACCCCCCCGACGCGCCATCCAACGCGTCCGCGAGGTCGTCGAGACCCAACGCAGGCTCAAACCTGACCCCGCTACCCCGGCTTGACGGAGAACACGCCGATGCGGTTCAGCTTCGACCTCAGTCCCGGACAATCCGACCGTGTCATCGATCAGGCCGTCCGACATCACACCGTCGTCCACCTCGAACCTCAGGCCTGGACCGATGGACGATCCCTGAAAACCACCCTCTGCCGATGCGACCGGAAGCTCCTGGTGACTGAGAGCGCCAGCCAGGACGACCAGCTCCTGCAAACGCTCGTCGACATGTACGTGAATGCCCAGATGACCCTCGGCCAGACGCTCTATCTGTTCGCATCCCACGTCGTCGACGTCGAGTGGCGCGGGTCGCAGGCCCTTCTCCTCCTGGCGAGGCCCGAAACGCTGATGGTGCCCCAACGTCGCCGGTTCCAGCGAATGACCCTGCCGTCGGCCTGTCAGGTCCACCTGAGTCCGGAGCGCGCCCAGGCGTTCGAGCCCGTCATCGCACGGTTGCTCAACCTGAGCCCGGAGGGTATGGCGTGCCGGCTCACCGAAACCGAGGCCGCCCCCATTCGACAAGGCCACCGCCTACGTGTCGCCTTCCATCCCGACGAGGCCGAACGGAGCTTCAATTTCCTCGCCGTCTTGTCCAACAAATCCAGGGCCGGAAGCCCCGGCCACCTCATCCTCGGACTGCACTTCCAGGTGAATCAGCACGATCATCAGGCGCAGGCCGAACGGCAGCGCCTGCGCGACTTCCTCTACGCCACGCCCCGTGCCCTTGCCACGCAGGGAGCATAAGCATGACCAGGCCACAGGCCATCATCGGACGTCAACGCGACGAGGTGATCGGTGATGCCGCCTACCGAAAGACCCAGATCGTCCTGACCCGTAGAGCGCAAGATCGCTGGGAAACCTACAAATCCCGTCTGCTCGACATGGCCTCCGCAAGACGCGCCCTCGTCGTCGCCTACCCGCACGAGGCTGGTGATGATGCATCCGCCTTCGCTCGCGGCGAGCAAGTCGGCGTCGCCTTCAGACACCACAGCCGCAAGTGCCTCTTCGCGTCCACTGTCGTCGGCAAGAGCTCCCCCAAACGAAACCGCGCCCGACCGCACGCCTGCCCCTCGCTCTTGCTGAGCTGGCCCGAACAGATCGAACAGATGCAACGCCGCGCCTACTACCGCGTCCCCGTCCCCCGCGAATCTCCCATCAGCGTCCGGTTCTGGCCAGGGGGGCCCCCTCCCGGCAGCCCCACGCCCCCGGACCAACCCGTCGCAGGCCAACTGCTCGACCTCTCCGTCGGCGGAATGCTCGTCGAGGTCGCCGCCGCCGATGATCCACGCCTCTGCGAAAACGACCCCGTCCGGGCCGAGTTCGCCCCAGAGTCGCACCAACCGAGCATCGCGATCGAGGCCTGCTACCGCCATACGCGACCGCTTGACCGCGACAAGAGGGCCCTCGGCTTTCAATTCATCGGATTGGAGTTGACCGACAACGGCCCCTCTTTGTTGGCGCGATTGGCACGGGCCGTCAGCAGGCTACAACAATGCCAGGACTTCCCGCGGGCTTGATCCACCCGCATCTCGTCACTAGCATCCGGCACATGCTCGCCTTCGCTCTTATTCCGACCGAGTGGGGATACTTCACGCTCGCCGCATCCGAAAAGGGGGTATGCGGCACCATCCTGCCGACCCGGTCGGTCCGGCAGGCGGAGCGACGCGCCCGGCATCGCTGGCCCACTGCCGCCACACAACCGGCACTGCTCCGCGAGCTCCAGGAGCAGATCGCCGCCTATTTCGTCGGCGCCACCGTCCGTTTCGATGCACCCCTCGACCTCACCGGCCAGACCGAGTTCCGACGGACCGTACTCCGCCTATGTGCAGCCATCGACTACGGCACGACCAAGACCTACGGCCAACTCGCGATCGAGGTGGGATCACCCGCCGCCGCCCGCGCCGTCGGCGGCGCCATGGCACACAACCCCATCCCCCTGATCATTCCCTGCCATCGCGTCCTGGCCGCAAACGGACGCCTCGGCGGTTTCTCCGCCGAAGGCGGCCTCGCCCTTAAGGCCAGAATGCTACAGCTCGAGGGCGTCCCCCGGCATCGCTCTCATCGGCGCTGAATCTTCCCCGTCGCGCCCGACCGCATGCCACGCTGCAGCTCCCAACGATCAACGACCTGCCCCTTCACGTCGATCTGCTGCAGCAACAGGGCCCCGGGCGACGCGTCCACGAGCGTGAAGCTCAGATCCTCGTCATACGCGACCGCGGTGTACGCGGGTCTCTCGCCCTTGGGCTTGGCGGCGTACAACCGCGCCCCACCAGCCCCCGTCACGATGTACACGATGCCGTCCGCGGCAACCGCCTCTGCAAGAATCGGCTTGGATCGTTCGTACAGGTGGTTATGACCGCAGAAGACCACGTCCACGCCCGACGCCTCCAACGCCGGCACCAGGTTGTCCAGCACCCCCTTGTTCCCCCCACGCTTGGTGCAGCATGTGTACGGTGGATGATGGAAGTAGGCGAACCGCCACCTGTCCCCGGCCGACCCGAACACCTCCAGCAGCCACGGCGATACCCGACCTTGCAACTCCGCCTCGGTCACGTTGCTGTCGATCGCCGCAAACCGGGCACACCCGTAGTCGAACCAGTAGTGCCGCTCCGCGTCGGTCCCCTTCGGGCCGTTCTGCGGCAGCACGAACGTGTCCAGCAGCGGCCGGCCACGCTCCGTCACGTAGTCGTGATTCCCCATCACCGGCATGAACCCCACCGACGTCAGCATCGACGCGTAGGGCTCGAAGAACTTGCTCGGATAGTCGCGCGCCTCCCCACGCTTGTAGACCAGGTCCCCCGTGTGAATGATCAGATCGGGTCGATGCCCTGCCATTTGCCTCGCCAGGCGATATTGGCCCCACGAGCCGGTGCCCGAATCACCGAACCCCACCAACCGAAACGACCCGCTCGGACCTTCGTTGGTCTTGCACCGCCACGGCCCCCCCAGCTTACGTTCCCCGGAATCCGTCACCTGCCAAATCTCATAGGCATAGACGTGTCCCGACGCCAACCCCATCGCGCTGGCCACGTACTGATCTCCCTCCAGCCGGGCCGGTACCCGCATTACGACCCGATCACCGTCCATGACCACCAGCCGACCTCCTCCGGCCTCGGCTGTCCGCCACACGACCACGAACCCCGACCGACCCACCCGTTGCACCATCGGCCCGGCCGTCAGGCGCCTCGCTAGTCGCTGCCATGACCTCCAGCCACCAACCACCACGCCGCAGCCGATCACAACCAGGACTGATGTCTTGATCTTCGGTCGCATCCCTGCTGACCGTACGTTGTCCCCATGGGGAGTGTCAACACCGACGGGTAGCCGGGCCCTTCAGAGCCGCCCTCCCGGGTCCTTCCCGAGCATCGGCGGCACATGCGCAGATCAGCCAAGCCCCCACCCGCTGTACAATCCAAATGCCCTCGCCCGAAATCCCTTGTCCGCCCGACCGCCTTGCGATATAGTGGGCGTTGGAAACCACCAGCTAAGGAACCCACCTCATGCCTGACGACAGCCCGACCCAGCTCCTCCAGGACCTTTCGGCCCGGATCGTCGCGATCCGGGACTCTCTTTGACCTGCCTACCAAGACACAACGACTCGCTGAACTGACCGGGAAGATGGAGGCGCCTGGCTTCTGGGACGACCGCTCCCAGGCCGAGAAGGTCGTCGACGAGCTCAAGACCCTCAAGGCCGTCGTCGAACCCGTCGATGCCCTCACCGCGCGCACCGAGGACGTGCAGGTCCTGCTCGACCTGGCTGCTGATGAAAACGACG
The DNA here is from genome assembly GCA_964403235.1 of uncultured Planctomycetales bacterium. Lineage (GTDB taxonomy): Bacteria > Planctomycetota > Phycisphaerae > UBA1845 > JAFGLZ01 > JAFGLZ01. The sequence continues at coordinate 7,186 of CAYOGX010000149.1, forward strand.
AGTCCGCTCTCGCTGAGGTGGCCGAGTCCCTCCCCGGCATTGGCAGGGAGCTCGACCGACTCGAGCTGATGACCCTCCTGTCCGGGCCCAACGATGGCAGAGACTGCTACTTCAAGATCCAGGCCGGCGCCGGCGGCACCGAAAGCTGCGACTGGGCCGAAATGCTCCTGCGAATGTACCTCCGCTATTTCGAACGGACCGGCTACACGGCCGAGGAACTCAACCGAAAGGACGGCGAGGAAGCCGGCATCCAATCCGTCGATCTGCTCGTCCGCGGGGCCTACGCCTTCGGCTACCTCTCCTGCGAGACCGGCATCCACCGGCTCATCCGGCTCAGCCCCTTCGACGCCGCGCACCGCCGGCACACCAGCTTCGCCGCCGTCGACGTCATGCCAGAGCAGGACGACGTCCAAATCGAGGTCAACTGGGATGCCGACGTCAGAGAGGATACCTACCGAGCCAGCGGCGCCGGAGGCCAGCATGTCAACAAGACCAGCTCCGCCGTCCGACTGACCCACCTGCTCACCGGCATCGTCGTGCAGTGCCAGAGCGAACGGTCGCAGCACCGAAACCGCGCGACCGCCCGTGGCATGCTGGCCTCGAGACTGCAACGGCGCGAAGAGCAGCAGCGCAACGCCGAGCTGGCCGCCATGTACGACGAAAAGGGAGAGATCGCCTTCGGAAGCCAGATCCGTACCTACTGGCTTCATCCCTCTCAACGCGTCAAGGACACCCGTACCGGCGTCGAGCTCTCCAACGCCGATCAGGTCCTCGACGGCGACCTGCAACCCTTCATCGAGGCCGAGCTCCGACGACGCGCCGTCAACCGGAAAAACTAAACGAGCCCAACAATACCCACGTAGGGCTAGCTCGAGCCCCCGCATTGTTGACCGTCTCGCACGACCGTCTACAATCCACCACGTTCGAACCGTGTCCGTTCATGACCGTCGCTGAAGAGAAAGACGAGGAACACCCAAAATGAAACTCGGCATCGTCACCTACAACATCGCAAAGGACTGGGACATCGATACGATCATCAAGAATTGCAGGGAGATCGGCCTGCAAGGCGTCGAGGCCAGGACT
>CAYOGX010000150.1:0-8239 GCA_964403235.1 uncultured Planctomycetales bacterium
TTGGGGAGCACCACCACGCACGGCGAGCGGCGCAGCGTCGAGCGTGTGTGCGGCATGTCGAGAAGCGTTCGATGGTTTCGGCCCGCGCCGTGGAGGAACACGATCAGCGGGTAGGGCTCGTCGCGGCCCGGACGGTACCCGTCGGGCAGGTGCAAGGCGAACGCCTCGGGGCGCTTCAGCGCATTGAAGGCCATCCGGCATTCGAAGAACCCGTGGCCCAGATCGGCCACGTCGGCGCCGGCGCGCCGTAGGCCAGTCAGGGGGCGTGGCCCGGATGCCCGGGATTTGCGCCGATATCGGATGGTGGCCAATCGGATGCCGTCGCCGCGCTGGCGCGTCTCGGGGTCGAGGAACCCGCGCGTACCGAAGGCCATCAGGATCTCGCCGGGTGCGATCTGGCAGATCGTCGTATAGCCGGAATAGGGCGTGGTATCGACGACGGTGTGATCGGTCCACGTGCGTCCCCGGTCGGCGCTGAACATGATGGCCGCACCGGGCCGGCCGTAGCTGGCCGCCAGCGTCCCGTCGGACAGCACGAGCAGATCAGGAAACGCCCCGGCCGCCCCCGTCCGCCGCGGGGCCGACCACGTCCTGCCCCAATCCGTGCTGACCGATTGCATGATCGGGTTGTCCTGGCATCTTCGGTCCCGCATGCTGCCGGTTCGCATCAGGGCGAGAAGATGGCCGTTGGGCAGGACCTTCATCGACCCTTCGTTGTAGCCCTCGCTGCCGATGTGGGCGTAGCCGATGGTGGTCAGGTACGTCCACGTCTTGCCGCCGTCGGACGACTCGCAGACGTACGTCCGTGAGTAGGGTCGGCGCGGGTTGTGCGGACACGGCGCGTCGTCGCCCTTGAACCAGCCGGCCATCAGCGCGACCAGACTGCCGTCGGGCCGCTCGACGATCGAGCGCATGTAGAGCGGGCCCGGATGGAACGCGTGGCCGTGGGCGGCCTTGGCCTGGGGCACGTGAAACTCCGTGTCGATCGGCCCGCGGAGGGTCCGGCCTCGATCGTGCGACTCGAACCGCTGCCCGCGATACCAGCCGTCGCGGCCCTTGATGGGATGGGTCTTGTAGGCCATGCCCAGCACACGTCCGTCCCGGAACTGCACCGACCCGACGCCGATCGTGCCGGTCTCGCGACGCTGCCACGTCTTGCCATTATTGGTGCTGAACAGGTCATCGTGCAGCAACGTCCCGTCGGACAGGCGGGCCATGCGTTGCGGGTGCGTCCCATCGCACATCCGCCACGACGTCGAGACGGACACGTCGAACTGATCCCGTGGCGAGCGGACCTTGATCGCGACGTTCCGAACGTCGGGCTTGCCGTTACCGCGGCCTCGCAACGTCACCTCGAGATGGTACAGCCCGGGCCGCCAGCCCGTGGTGTCCAACCGCAGCTCGACCTTGCCCGCAGCGGGGTCCGTGTCCATCGGGCCGTTGTCGCGGATCAGCTCACGTCCGTCGTCAGCCAAGCAGCCGATCCGCCGCTTGGCATCGTAGGTAAGCCCGCGCGGCACATGGTCCTTGGCGACATAGTACGTCTGGCGGACGGTGACCCCCTCGATGTCCGTCGTCGTCGCCTCCACTGCGAGCACACACACCTGTCCGGCGTCAACAACGGTGGGCGCAAGCTGACAGTGTTTGAACCGCGCCGCGGTCGGCCGACCCAGGTCCTCGAGACACACGCGATCCGCGCCCACGACGACGCCGAACCTCCATTGGTCCACCACGTGCGGCCCGGGCGCCGGGCGATTGTGCGCGAAGATCGACAGCTCATACCGTCCCGGTCGCCAACCCGCCGTGGGCACGCGAATCCGAAACGCCCCGTCGGCCGGGTCCAGGTCGTGCAAACCGTTGTCTGCCAGGTGAACCTGCCCGTTCTCGGCCACGTACGCCAGACGGCGGCTGGGGTTGTAGTACGTGAAACCCGGCGGCGCGTCCTGTTTCGGGATTGGCCTGGACGTCCGCAACACATAGCTGACGCAGGCCACGCCCTTGGCCGTCACCTTGACCGAAATCTCGAACGATCCGCCGGGCTTCAGCTCGGTTGGCGTCAGCGAGAACGCATCAATCGTGATCCGCCCGGCGCGCGCCGTGCTGCCAGTCGCAACCCCGCTCAGGAGCACTGCGATCAGGCAACGTCGCGAGCGGGTGCGAGAATCCCCTCGCACACTGGTGCGAGAATCCCTTCTCGCACCAAACTGTGCGGGAATCCCTTCCCGCAGCATCCCGAAGCGTAGTGGGCGTCTTGGCCTGGGCAGCATGTCGACCGGACTCCTTCCCTTGAATTGCGGTCCAAGTAACATCATACTAGAACTGTGGGGTCTTCGGGGGTAAGGACAGGAGCTCATTTCCATGTTTCACCATAACGCACGAAGTCGAGCGATCGTCACAGTGGGGATCCTGTTTGGCCTATGTACTACGGCAGCGTGGGCGGATCCGCCGGGCGGCAGCGGCGTCAAGTGGATCGTCGAGGGGTCCACTTCTGCCGACGACATCACGGCGGTCCGGGTCTGCGGCACCCCCTATCAGATGGGGTGGTGGTACGGCTATCTGCTGGCGGCCGAGACCCGCGACAACATCAACAAGTTGATCGGGTGGACGGGCTGGAGCGAAGCGATGCTGCAAACCTACATCGATCAGCAGCTCTGGGCCGATATGGCGCCGTATATCCCGCAGGCGGTCCACGACGAGATGGATGGTATTGTGGCCGGGGCTGCCGAGGCCAACCCGCCGGTAAGCCCGGCCATCACCCTGACGGAGCTGCGCCGCGTCGTCGCGCTGGTCGAGCTGATGGGGTTGGAGTGTACGTCCATTTGCGCGGTCGGTTCGGCCACACACGACGGCCGGTTGATCCAAGTCCGCGTGCTCGATACCGAAATGGGCACCGACTGCCAGGACAACCCGGTGATCACGGTCTACCGCCCGGACGACGGCCCGGCCTACTGCAACGTCGGGTTTGCGTGCTGCATCGGTTCGCTGGCGGGCATCAACAGCGAAGGAATCGCAATGTCTGAGGTCGGTCTGCACACGCCAGACGTGGTCGACTGGGATCCGAGCACCTGGACGGTCTACGAAGGCATCCCGATGGCGATATTGATGAAGAAGGTGCTGGCCGAGGCCAAGCCCGGCGCGGGCCAGACTGCGCTCGATAAGGCCATCGACATCATCGAGACCGGCCCGCGGACCAGCAACTACTCGTACGGCGTCGGCGACGGGACCCTCTGTGACGCCCGGTCCGTCATCACCAGCCGCGCCCAGTGTCATTACTGGGGAACCAACACCTCCGTGACGATCCACCACGCATCGGACCCCAATACCAAGTGGCTGTGGGACCCGAACGTCCAACCCGACGGGTTCAGCGGGTGCGACGATAACCTCCCCGCCTTGGTGGACGTGACGTATCTGCCGAACAGCACCAGCAAGACGCTCGACCTGATCAACCCGAGCAGCCCCAACTACATCGGCCCGCTCGAGCCAAACACCGCCGTCGAGGTCGCCCGGCGACTGTCGCTCAACTCGAATTTGATGGATGTGGTCTATGACGCCGAGGATCTCAAGCTATGGGTCTCATACGCCGAGGGCGGCAACCGGGCGGCCGAACGCGAATTCGTCGAGTTCGACTTCGACGCCGCTGCCAACGCGTACACCATCGACGTCACGTGCAAGAAGCCGACCCAGGGAAGCGTCACGCTCTCGCCCGACCCCAACGACCCGAACATCCCCGACTACGGGTACCCGTCCGGCACCGCGGTGACGCTGACGGCCGAGCCGAACGACGGCAAAATCTTCAAGAAGTGGAGGATCTTCGACCCCAACCACCCCGGCGACGCCAACTACATGGTCGTCGACACGAACAACCCCATCACGATCGTGATGAACGGTGACTATAAAGTGACGGCCATCTTCAAGTGCGGCGGCGGCGCGGCACAAGGCATTCCCTTGTTGGTGATCGGCGGGTTGGGTGTGTTGTTCCTCCGCCGCCGACGAGCGGACATCCGCTAGACCGGGGGGCCCCACCCCGTACCTCGGGGCTGATGTGGGGGGTGAGAGAGGGGTCCAGTCGCATGTTTCCACAGAACGGACGGGTGCGCGCGATCGTCGTGGCGTGGGCCGCGCTGGGAGTAGGAGCGGCCGCAGCGTGCGCGGACCCGCCGGGGGGCAACGGGGTCAAGTGGACCGTCGAGGCATCCAATCCCGACGACAACGTCACGGCCGTGCGCGTGAGCGGGACACCCTATCAGATGGGCTGGTGGTACGGTCACCTCCTAGCGGGCGAGATCCGGGAAAATCTCGACGACGGTATCGCGTGGGCCATCGCAGAGACGGGTATGTCTCAGGAGGAGCTGGCTCAGATGGCCTCGGTCCTCTGGGCCTTCAGGATGGGGCCGTTCGTGCCCCAGGACTTCCATGACGAGATGCAGGGCATCGTCGACGGCGCGGCCGAGGCCGAGCCCAACGTGACGCCCGAGATCCTCCTGCTGGAAGTGATCTTCTACCACGTCATGATCGAGCTGTCCGAATTCAACTGCACGTCGATCGGCGCGGTGGCACCGGCCACGCACGACGGCCGACTGATCCAGATTCGTGTGCTCGATTTCGACCTGGGCACCGGCTGCCAGGACAATCCGGTGATCACGGTCTACCGACCGGACGACGGGCCGGCCTACTGCAACGTGGGTTTCGCAGGGCTCATCGGATCGCTGGCGGGGATCAACAGCGAACACATCGCCGTGACCGAGGTGGGGCTGGATACGGTCGGGGCCGACCTGGAGCGCCTGGACGACCCCAATGTCCAGGCCCTCCTCGAAGGCATCCCCATGGCGCTGTTGCTGAAGAAGGTCCTGGCGCAAGCCCAGCCCGAGGGACCCACCACCGCCCTCGACAAGGCCCTCCAGATCATCCAGACGGGTCCGCGAACCACCAACTACGGCTACGGTGTGGGCGATGGGACCCTTCCTGACAGCAAGGGGCTGGGGACGACCCATGCACAGTGTTACATCTATGGCGCCGGTGAGTTCATCTCGTTCAACGATCCTGGCGAACCCAACACGATCTGGGAGCCCGACCTGCCCATGTCCATCACGCTTCCGGCCGTGCCGGGCGTGGCCTATCTGCCGCACGACGCCGATGAGACGCTGGATCTGATCGACACGAGCAGCCCCAACTACATCGGGCCGATCGATCCGAACAGCGCGATGCAGATCGCGCGGCGGGTGGCGATGGACAGCAACCTGATGAACGTCGTCTTCGACGGACAGGATCTCAAACTGTGGGCCGCCTACGCCCGAGACTCACACACGAGCCACCGGGCGGCCACGCGGGAATTCGTGGCGTTCGACTTCGCCGCCGCCGCCAACGCGTACACCATTGACGTCACGTGCAAGAAGCCGAACCAAGGGAGTGTCACGCTCAGCCCCGATCCGAGCGACCCGAACATCCCCGACTACGGCTACCCGTCCGGCACGGAGGTGACGCTGACGGCCGAGCCGAACGGCGGCAAGGTCTTCAAGACGTGGAAGATCTACGACCCCAACCACCCGGGTGATGCCAACTACATGGTCACCGACGCGAACAACCCGATCACGATCGTGATGAACGGCGACTACGACGTGACGGCCGTCTTCAAGTGCGGCGGCGGGGTGGGCGAGGCGATGCCGCCGTTGGTCATCGGCGCGGCCATTCTCGCCCTTGTCTCACGCAGAGCGCGTCGAGCAGGCCGGTGATGATCACCCCCCTATAGCGGTGCTCGGAAGTGTTCGAGCTCCGCCCAGGGAAACGGCGTCGGCCGATCGCCGCATGTCCCGAAGTGTCGCCACAAGACCGACAGGTTCCCACAGACCGCCAACGCACGGTGCGGATCGTCCAGCAGTCGGGCGCGACGATCCGCGTCCGCGAGCGTGTGGTCGATGAACTGACCCATCCTCGCCAGGCACGCGTCGATCCGGTCGGCGTATGATTCAACGCTCGACGCGAGCCGGTGCAGGAGGAACGCGGCGTCCATCTCCATGTATCCCGGCAGATCGGAGGCCGTGACGCCCCCCCAATCGTTCTGGAACCCGAGCACGGTTTGCACGATCCGATCGGCGCGTGGGACCGAGCCACTGAGGGCGAGGCGCATCGCCGTCAGCAGAAACGCCGGGCTCAACGACCGCGAGCCGCGCACGCCGAACGGGACCCCTGACTCGGGATCCTGTCGGCCGTCGTACCAATCGCAGAAGACCGCCCGCCATTCACCATCAGGCGGCCTCGACGCGGCCGCGATGACGGCCAGCATGAACCGGTGATGCGACGCGGGCGGAGCGTACGAGTCGCACCATTCGCGGAACCGGTCGGCGTCAAGCAGGGACGCCACACACGTCAATCGATGCGCCGGTTGCCGGCCCAGCATGTTCAGCGCCGCCACACACTGCCACGTCGCGTGCTCGTCGATGTGGTCCGTGCCGGGCGGATAGCGGAACAGCCCCGTAGCGGGTTCCTGGTCGTGGTTGATTCGCGCCGCCCACGCATCGCGCCGCGCCGCCGACAGGTCAACGTCGTCGAGGATGTGCTTGATCCAGACCAGGTCGGTCACGTGCATCAGGTGCGATGCGTCCCGGCCGGGCAGCATCACGTCACCGAACGGCCGCGAGCGCTCCAGGATCTGGTTGTAGTGATCGAGAAAAACGGTCCGGGCGCGGTCGAGATCGATCATGCCGACGGTACCTCCTGCCGCACGCCACGTCGTCGTCGCTTCGCGTCACTGGTCCTGCGGTTTCGCCCCTACTGCAAGATCGATTCCAGTTGGTCCAGTGTCCGGATGACGCATTGCGGCCGGCCGCCCGGCGCGGGCGTTGGATGCTTCATCAGGTTCTCCGGGCGGTCCACCATGATCGTCTGCCATCCCAGGCGGTTCGGGGCGATGAAATCCTTCGACACGTCATTGGCGACGTACGCGCAGGCCGATCCGGACAGGCCGCACGCTTCTTCAAACCATCGGTACCCGCGCTCGTGCGGCTTCCAGTACGCCTGACCCCACTGGCCCGTCAAGACGACGTGGTCGACACGGTCAGCCAACCCCAGCGCTTCGATCTTGGCCTGCTGCTTCTCGACCGGACCGTCGGTCAATACGCCCAACATGTGGCCGGCGCGCAGTCGGGTCAGCGCCGCCTCGGCATCAGGGAACAACTCGATGTCCGATTCGTGTGTGCGGTAGACCTCAACCATCTTCGGCACGAGCACGTCGGCGTCGGTCCGGCCCAGATCGGCCAGCACCGCGTTGAACACGCGGCCCCGATCCCCCGTCCGGTAATGGCGGACCATCCGCTCGACCAGGTCGAACGGCGGTTGCAGCTCGTGAGCGAACGCCTCGGCCACTGCGGCGTAGCCGCTCAGGGCATGCTGCCACTCCGAGATGAGCGTGTCGTCCAGGTCGAAGACGATCAGTTTGACCGTGCGAGACGTGTCGGGCATGGCTTAACCGTAGGTCCGGCCCTCGGCGTGACGATCATCCCAGGGTCCCCGCCAGGCGCTTCCGGTGATAGGCCAGGCGCTCCTCCTTGGTCATGCTGGCGAAATCGGGCCCGCCGTTGGTTAACACCCGCGTCGCCGTGGAGGGCCTGGCGATCGTCGACTCCGCGGGCCTGCGGCCACCGGCCATGCTGACCCGCGTCGGCATGGATGCGGGCGACACGTAGCTCATCACGGGATTGGTCAGTTGCATATCGTCTCTCAACGACCGGTACGGCTGGATGCCCAGCCCCTGCAACACGGCGTGGTAGGCGGCGACGGCCTCCTCCGGGCCGATCTGGCCGTCGACGATCCGACGCAGCATCTGCACGAACGCCAGTTGATTCTCGGCGTTGTTGATCTTCCGCCCGAACAACGCGACCCTCGCGCCGTACGCCTGCGCCTCGGCGAGCAGCTTGAACGCGTCATACGTCGTGCCGCTCGCCCCGCCCAAGATGCCCACCACGAGCGTCGGATCGTAATGCACCAGTTCCTCGGTAAACTTCGGGCCGTGGTAGACCATCTTCAGGAAGATCGGCCGGCCCGTGTCCGGCACGCCCGCCAACGCCGCCACGATGTTGTCGTTCACGAACGCGCCCAGTGTATCCGGATCGATCGGATTCGCCGGGGAGTTCGGGTCAAACACCTCGAGGAAATGGCGGAACACCCTTCGTTCGGCCTCGACCCGGAAATCGCGGTAGGCCGCCAGCGTCTGCCTATCCAACTCAGCGTCGTTGTTGAACGTGAT
>CAYOGX010000151.1:0-8238 GCA_964403235.1 uncultured Planctomycetales bacterium
CGATCCGGCCGCGGTCGGTGCGGGCGTCCTGGGCGGCGTTTCGACCGGATCGTTGATCCGATTCGGCAGCACCGACCCTGGCGAAACCGTACAATCCCACGACGACGCACAGCCCAACAGACCAGGCCGCTCGTTTACGTACCGGCGTTCGGCTCATTGGACGCAACTCCCCATGACGCACGGGTGGGGTGGCCCGCTCGTATCCCCTATGACCGGTGGATTGTCAAGCACACGACACGTACAATCCGGTTGGTGGACCCGGTCGATGGGAGGCCATGGCGATGAATCGCTGCGTGCATCTTGGGCTGCTTCTCGGCGGGTGCCTGGCCGTAACGTCGGGTTGTACCAAACCCCTGCCCTGGCGGTCGGACTGGAAGGTGGCGATGGCGGAGGCGCGCCGAGACCGTCAACCCACGCTGCTGATGTTCGCGGCCGCAACGTGCCCCCGCTGCTGGCACATGGACCGGGAGGTGTTCACCAGTGAGCGGGTCCGCGAGGAACTGGCCCCCTACCAGCTGGTTCGGCTGGATCTACTCATGCACCGCGAGCTGGCCAAGGGCTATGATTTCACCGGCACGCCCTCGTTCGTCGTCTTCAACGCGGCGGGGCGCGTGCTGGCCACGCACCCGGGGGCGATGGACGCCCCAGCGCTGGTTCGTTTCCTGCAACGCTCCCGACTGAATCGTTGAGGTGCATCCGGCCCGGCGTCGGCGGGGTCGGCGTGACCTATTCGTTGGGGTCGTCGGGCGAGGTGGGCTCCGCGACGTAGCCCCGATCGGCCGCCCGCAGGATCGCGTCGAGGCGGGCCGGGATCTCCCACGGCTTGTCGAAGTCCTCCGCCCGAATACTGAACACGTGTTCGCGATTGCTGAATCCCATGGTGGAACCGTCCCCGTAGAGGACGTGCACCCGCGTCCCTCCGTGGTTGATATGTCGGAACGGTCCGACGCCGAAGCTGTTCACGTCCAGGGCCCAGGCCCGTACCGGTAGCTTCTCGCCGTTGAGCCCGGGGTTGTCCAACAGCGGTCGCGCGACGTCGTCACGATTCCGATACAGGTACGAGCCGTAGGCGTCCTCGTCGGTACCGATCTTGGGCATCTCGCTCTGCTCGTTGCTGTTGTCGTCGGCCGGGCAGAACAGGATCCGTGGGTCCCGCACGTGCCGGCCGAGCATGATACCCAGGCCGCAACGGCTCTGGGCGACCCGGCTCCAGATCAGGTTGGTCGCGGACTCCTCCGGCACGTTATCTGACGGGGTGGCGGCGCCGCGCGGCACCTGTCCGCCGTGTTCGTCGGCATAGCACCGCAGGGACAGCCCGATCTGCCTGAGGTGGCTCATGCAGACCGAGGCCTTGGCGCGTGCGCGAGCGGCCGACAAGACCGGCAACAGCAGCGACACCAGCAGCGCGATGATCGCCACGACCACCAACAGCTCGATCAAGGTGAATCCGCGTCGGTCCATGTTCTACGTCAATCGGCACGCCCCGTCGGCATCCGGAACAGATGGGCGCCGCAGCGCTTTCGACAATCGCCGGCGCCGAATCGGGCGATGACCACGCGACCCCCTTCGCGCCGACTCTGATGCGCCCAGCGACACTCGGCCCCCGCACGCCACGGTCTGACCTCGACCGCCCGGATCACCGCCTGCGGCAGCGCTAGTAGATAGTCTATATGCCACCGAAGCATCTTGCGAGCCCGCCGGTGCCGTGCCAGACGCGCCGCCAGGTTCCGTCGCGCGCTGCCGACGTAGACGTACGTGCCCGCCTGCACGTGAAACCTCCCCAGCCGACCGACCACCACGTCGGTCCCGACGGACAGGTCGATCCACAACCGGTAGACGCCCGAATCGGTTTGGCGCGACGGGTTGGACATCCCGATCGCTCCGGTACCCCCGCCATCCTCAGGCAGGATCGATCTGTACCTCGCGGCCACGGCGGAGGACCTGCAACCGTCGGTGAAGCGGCAGTGGCGCCGCAGGCCAGATGTGGCCGAAATTGCACCGCCCGACGATGGGCGCTCGCCGGTCCGGCAGGTGAACCCGCAACAACGCTACAACCGCGTCGTGCAGGTCGTCGCGCCCGCGACGGAAATCGCCCAGCAGCACGCCGGCGAGACCATCGAACAGGCCGGCCAACCGCAACTGGGCCAGCATCCGGTCGATCCGTTCGGGTTTCTCGCGTACGTCCTCCAGTGCCAGCCATCGACCGCGCGTGCGAAACGCCCGTACGAATGGGCCGCCCATCATCGCAGCCACGACCGTCAGGTTGCCGCCCACCGCGCGGATCGTCGAGCGACGGGGCAGGGACCCCGACAGCAGCGTACCGGTCAGCCTTCGCGACGACCCCCCCTCTTCAATCATGCTGGCCGCGTCCGACCAGTACCGATCGAATTCGCGCTCGGCCGAGCGCCTGGGCCGAACCACGTCGAGCAGGAACATGGGCATGACGTCGTGAACGCCCGCCCCGCGCTTGTGGCTGGCCACGACGTTCACCAGGCTGGTCATCTCACTGGACCCGATTACGACCACGCGGGTGGTTCGGCGCTCGAGCACGCCGAAATCGATGCGGTGCAGGACCCGCGTGAACCAGGCCCCGCCGGCCAGGGCCACGAGGGCGGCGACGCGGTCGTCGGACAGGGCCTGCTCGAGGTCGCGGGCGCGCCTGGCGTCATCGGTGCGACCGCCGCGCCGATCGTCCTCCTGGGCGAGCAGGCAGGCCCGGTCGGCCGTCACCCGAAACCGCCTGCCCAGGACCCGGGCGACCCGGGTGCGAAGCGCCCGGACATCGTCAAGGCCAAGCGCGGCAAGACGCGGTCCGATCGGGCTGCCGGCCGCAACAAGATGCACGACTGGGCGGTCCATCCGGTGCCCCCCGTGTAGCCGACCGTCCGTCATTGACCCGGAACCGGTCGTTCGCGACATCCGTCCCGCAGATGATAGACGTGGCCGGACGCGGCGGCAAGGACGACGGGCGATGTGCCCGGAGCTAAGGATGGATTTTCCTTTACGGGCACCCCTTCGGGGCTGGCGTTGCGACGGGGGTTCGGTTAGAGTACCCCATTATGAAACACGCACCACTAATAGCGATCATTGCGTTGGCCTGCGGTCTCGGGGGTTACACGATCGGCCGGCAGACGGCACCCCTGCCGTTCCTGACGGTGCGCGACAACATGTTCAAGGCGCGCCGCGGCCTGGCCATAAAGATCCGCGACAAGAGGGAGGTCGTCCACCATTACAAGAAGAAGCCCTCGCCCCCCCGGCAGAGGCTACGACGACCGCCGCGGCGACCGACCACCAGGCCGGCGACGACGAGACCGAAGGCCGCCACCAAGCCAACCCGCGCTCGCTGATACGGCGATCAAGGTCCTTGGCTAGGACACCTGTCGGGGAACGGCGTCGCTTGCCCACTGTCGCTCGTTTGCAGCACTGCACGCCCACCGCGCGCGGACCCGGCCGGACTCAAACGTCATGACGCCCCCATCGCTCGTCGACCCCTGCCCACCGCTGAATCCGGAGGTCCAGTCTGAATGAACTCGCCCGAACGCGTCCAAACGGCCCTACGCCGCGGCCAACCCGACCGCGTGCCCATCGTCGAGTTCGTGATCGACCCCAAGGTCGCCGAGGCGGCCGTGCCGGGATGCGTCGACACCTCGGACTGCAAGGACCGTCTGGGCATGGACTCGGTGGGCTGCGGTGTGCAGTTCGACGCCGTCGAGGAGCACGCGGACGGCACGTACGTCGACGAATGGGGCGTGACCTACCGCAGGAACCCCGAGGTGGTCGCCCATCCGGTCCGCGGCCCGATCGAGACCATGGCCGACCTGCGGCGCTATCAGCCGCCCGACCCCGACGCGCCACACCGATTGGGCGAACTGGCAGATGTGGTCCGCCGGTACAAGGGCGAGCGGGCGATCATCTTCCACCAACGGGCGGCCTTCATGTGGTCGGCCTATCTCAACGGACTGGACAACCTGCTGGCGAATTTCCTGCTGGAACCGGCCCTCGCCGAGGCGCTGCTCGATATGGTCCTCGAGGTGCACCTGGCCGTCGCCCGCCGGGCCGTCCGCGCCGGCGCGGAGGTCATCGTCCTCGGCGACGATTACGCCCACAACACCGGACCCATGATGAGCCCCGACGCCTTCGACCACCTCATCCTGCCACGACTGACCCGCATGGTGGACGTGATCCACGAGGAAGGGGCACTGGTCATCAAGCACTCCGACGGGTACATGTACCCGCTGCTCGAATCGATCGCCGCGTCCGGCGCCGACGCCGTCAACCCGATCGAGCCGGCCGCCGGGATGGACCTGGCCACGACCAAACGCCTCGTCGGCGATCGGATGGCGCTGGTCGGCAACGTCGACTGCGGGCAGCTCCTGTCACACGGGACGACCGACGACGTCCGTAACGCGGTGCGGCAGTGCATTCTGGACGGGGGTCCGGGCGGCGGGTACCTGCTGTCCTCAAGCAACAGCATTCACTCCAGCGTCAAGCCGGAGAACCTGGTCGCCATGGTCGAGGCGGGGTTGGAATACGGCACCTACCCGCTGGCGTGAAACGTCTAAACGGCAAGATGTCGGCTCGGAACGTCCGTGTCGCGGCGCACGGGACGGCCACGCTTCACGAAAGGCAGGTGTCTAGCGGCACCCTCGCCCTCGCTTGACGTACAATCCCAGCAGCCCAACCCAGCACAGGGCCCAGAACAGTCCCAACTGCTGGGTGCCGACGAGACCCCCGCAGCCCGGTGGCAGCTGAGGCAGCGGGGCGCCCACAGGTTGCCCCGTCCCAGCGGGCGGCGCCCCCTGGGTGGCGGTGAAGACGGCCGTGATGTCCTTCCTGGCGTTCATCGTCACGAACAGCGGATTGGTCATTGGATCATCGGTCGGCGCCAAATCGCCGCCCCAGAACGCAAACGAGTGACCATCTACCGGCTTGGCCGTCAGCGTGACCTTCGTGCCGGCGTCATAGACCCCACCCGACGGGCTGACGGTGCCGTTGCCCTGCACCGACACGTTCAACGGGTACTGGTACCGTACCTCGACGACCACGGACGCGGTGGCCTGCTGATCCAGGCTGTCCGTCGCGGTGACCTTGTAGCTCGTGGTGGCAGCGGGGTCGACTGCAATAGTCGCGCCGGGCTCACCGGTGCTCCACGAGTACGTGTACGGCGGGACACCGCTCGAGGCCATCGCCGTTAACTGGGCGATCTGGCCCGAAATGATGGCCTGGGGATTGGCCGTCGCGGACACGCCGAGCTTGCCGGCTACGGCGACCGTCACCTGATCCTGGCCCGTCTGGCTATTCGAATCGGTGGCCGTAACCGTGTACGTCGTCGTCGCCACCGGCGCGACCTTGACCGTGATGCCCGTCAGGCCGTTGCTCCAGGCGTAGGCATATGGCCCCAAGCCTCCCGAGGCCCTCGCCGTCAACGTGACGGTGTTCCCGGCGGCGATCAGGTCGGGCTCGGCCACGGCGTTCACCGTCACGCCCACGGTCACCGTCACCGTGGCCTGGGCCTGCTGGCTCATGTTATCCGTGACGGTTACGGTGTAGTCGGTGGTCTGCGAAGGCGCAACCGTGATAATGGGTCCGGGGTCCCCCGTGTCCCACTCGTACGTGTATGGGGCCTGACCGCCCGTGACTAACGCTGTCAACGTGCTGCTACCGCCCACGAAGATGGTGCTCGGTAGCGCCGTGGCCGTCGCGCCCAGACCGGGGATCACCGTCACCGTCACCGAGGCATCGTCCGTCTGACCCCGCGCGTCGGTGGTCGTTACGGTGTAAACCGTCGTCACCTGGGGAGTGACGGGAACGGAGACACCCGTCGGGCCATGGTCCCAGGAGTGGAAGTACGGACCGATGCCGCCGGATGGAACGGCCGTCAGGATGGCGGTCTGGCCGGCCGCGATCAGGTTCGGCTCGGCGAAGGCGTTGGCGTCCAACTCAACCGTCACCGTCACATTGGCGTCAGAGGTCTGGCCCAACTCGTCGGTCACCCGGACGGTGTAGTCGGTGGTGTTGTTCGGCGTGACCGTAATGTTCGGATCGGTCTGGCCCGTGGGGGTCCATTCGTATTGGTACGCGCCCCACCCGTCGCTCGCCGTGACCGACAAGGTGCTGCTGCCGCCCAAGGGAATCTGCGGGGGGGTCGCCGTCGCCGTCGCGGACACCGGGGACGCCACCTCGACGGTCACGTCCGCCTGGGCTGTCTGGGCGTCCGCATCGGTCGTTGTGACGGTGTAGACCGTCGTCGTGGTCGCGGTCACTTGGGTGTTGGCCCCCGTCGTGCTGTTGCTCCAGGCATGGGTGTAGGGGCCCCGGCCTCCGGAAGGTGTGGCGGTCAGGGTCGAGATCCCACCGGACACGATGACGTTCGGATCGGCGGTCGCGGCGACCTCCAGACCCACCTTCACCGTCACGGCGTCCTTGGCCTGTTGGCCCAGACTGTCGGTGACGGTCACCGTGTAGTCGGCGCTGTTGGTCAGACTGACAGTGATGCTGGGCGTGGTCTCATTCGTGCTCCACAGATAGCCGAACGGGCCCCAACCCTTGGTGGGGACGGCCGTCAACGTGCGGCTGCCGCCGATGGGAATCGCGTTCGGGTCGAACACGATCGTCACCTCGACGGGCTCGGCAAAATAGGCCTTCACCTCACGCTCCGCGTCCATCACCACCGTCGTGGGATTGTTGCTGTCGTCGATGGCGGCGTGGTTCGGGTCGCCGGGATAGTTGGGATCGAACAGCTCCCACTGCACGAACGTGTTGTTCGGCTCGGGCAGGGCCGTCAGCGTCACCTCGGTCCCGAATGGATACTCGACGTTGTTCGGGGCGGGCGGCTCGGGGTCGCGCTGGACCTGTCCCAACTGGCTGTCGTTGATCTGGACGTCCAGCTCGAACCAACTGGGGGTCTCGGGCACGACGCGAACGTCCGTGGTGAACTTGTAGGGGACCGGCCCGCCGTAGCTGTACTCCAGCTCGACGAAGAAACCGGTCCAGCCCGTCGTGGGCACGTCCACCGTGGCCCGGTAGAGCCCGCCAATCAGAAGCGTCAGACCCGAGTTGTCCACGCTCCATATCGGGCCCTGGGTCGAGAAGCGGAAATCCCGCTCGCCGCTCGGGCCGGGCAGGACGGTCGCCTTCCACAGATTGACCCCCGTGAGGGTCACGCCGGGGACGCTCACGGCCTGGACCCGAATCGAACCGTCCCCCTCGAACGTCCAGGAGAACTGCGGACGGAGGACGTCGTCGGACAGCACCGATTGATAGAACGCCACGAGGCTGTTGATGGCATCCTGGCTGGGTCCGCCCAAATCATGATCCGTGTTGGGCACGTAGCGAAGGTACTTATCGCCCTGCAGGTCGCCGGAGTAGAACTGCGACGAGTCCG
Organism: uncultured Planctomycetales bacterium; assembly: GCA_964403235.1. Classification (GTDB taxonomy): domain Bacteria; phylum Planctomycetota; class Phycisphaerae; order UBA1845; family JAFGLZ01; genus JAFGLZ01. The sequence continues at coordinate 7,385 of CAYOGX010000151.1, forward strand.
GCACGAAGAACGAATCGCCGGCCGAGTTGATCATGAACTTGGGGATCTTGCGCAGGCGATCCCCGCCCCTGTACGCATACGGGTCCACGATCGCCAACAGCGCCTGCCCTTCGGGCGTATAGAGCGAGTCCATCACGCCCTCATTAACGTACGGCTGGAGGGTGGGTGCGTAGAAGCCGTAAACGGCCAGATGGTGCGTCATCTGGACGTCCAGGTTGAGCGCGTCCATGACGGCCGGGATGATTGCGACCACGCGGTCGTCCACGGCGCCCGTCAGCCACGTGGTCCACCCGCGCTTCGAGCCACCGGTCACCACGAAGTGGTCGATCACCACCGAAGCCGGAACAGACGCGGAGACCAAGAACGTCTGGACCGTGTCCATCGCGCGTACGGCGCTCTTGACCATGGGCAGCAGCGCCGGCCAGGTCTCATCGCCCGTCTCGCGGTACTTCCTGAAGGTGTAGGCGATGATGTCATCCTCTCCGCGCATTTGCCCATCGTTCTCGAACTCGAGCTTCTGGTTCGGCACCATCGCGAGGTGCGCGATGACCGAACCGGTGGCCATGGCCAGATTGACCATCTCCGGTGCGGCCGACGTCGGCGGGGGGCCGGGGATCTCGTTGGGGTTATTGCTGCCGCCATCGATGAACAGCAGGGCCTTCTCGAACGTCGGGTTGAGGGTGTCCGGCACGACGACGGTCAACCAGTGCTGCCACAGGGCGCGGTCGACCTCGTTCGGTTCGAGCTCCCGCCGCCAGGTCTGCGAATACATGTCCAGGACGTAGGCCGTGTAGCCGGGCCCGGGGATGGTGCTCACCAGGCTGTAGGCGTAGTTCGGGTCCGGGGCGGCCACG
>CAYOGX010000152.1:0-8181 GCA_964403235.1 uncultured Planctomycetales bacterium
CGCAGGTTTTTGGCCGCCGCGGGTGCGGCGTTGGGCCTACCGAGCGTCATCCCATCAAAGGTGTTGGGTGCGCCGGGCCGGACCGGCGCGAATGACCGGCTGACGGTGGCGCACATCGGCGTGGGCGGCATGGGTACGTCCCACGTCCGCAACATGTTGGCGTTCCGAAGAACCGGCGCCGTCAACATCGCTGCGGTCTGCGACGTGGACGAGAAACGGCTTGCCAAGGCGGTGAGGATGTGCGGTGCCGGCGTCGAGCCCTATCGCGACTACCGTTACATCCTCGAGCGCGATGACATTGACGCGGTGGTGATCGCCACGCCCGATCACTGGCACGCCGTGCAAACCGTGCACGCGTGCGAGTCCGGCAAACACGTGTACGTCGAGAAGCCCACCTCGGTCACCATCGAAGACGGCAAGGCGATGGTCGCGGCCGCCAAGGAGTCCAAACGCGTCGTCCAGGTGGGCTCCCAGGCGCGCTCGGCCAAGCCGGCGCACGACGCGTGCACCTACATTCGCAACGGGATGCTCGGCAAGGTCCGCAAGGTCACGTGCTGGCACAGGCTGAACCCGACCGGCGGCACCGACCCGGACGCCACGCCGCCGCCCGAGTTGGACTGGGATATGTGGCTGGGCCCGTTGCGCTGGCGGCCCTACAACAAAGCGTATTGCCACGGCGTGTTCCGTTGGATCATGGAATCCGGCGGCGGGGTGATTCGGGATCGCGGCGCGCACGTGCTCAGCATCATCTTGTGGTGTCTGGGCGCCGACGAGCAGACACCGGTGACGGTCGAGGCGAAGGGCACCCCGCCCACCAAGGGTATCTGGGATTGCCCGCCCCGCATGGAGGTGGTGTACACCTTCAAGGACCCGGACTGGCAGCTCGTCTGGGCCCAACCGGGCGACCGGCAGAGCAACTACCCGGACAAGAACAACGACTTCGGCATGGTGTTCCACGGCGAGACGGACACTTTGATCCTCGACCGCGACGGCACGCGCTACGACGCCCCGAGCAAAGCGCGCAACTTCAAGGTCCCCGCCGGCGGCGTCGAGGTCTACCGCATGGACAAGCACAGAGACTACAACATGAACCACAAGGAGGATTGGCTTCGTGCCATCAAGCGCGGCACGCAGCCGTGCATGAACGTCGAGGTGGGCCACCGCGTGGCCACCATGTGCAACTTGGGCAACCTCTCTTACATACTGGGACGCAAACTTCACTGGGACGGCGCGACCCAGCAGGTGATCGGCGACGCGCAGGCCAACCGCCTGCTCGGAAAACCGCAGCGCCATCCGTATCACCTGTAGCGGGACGTGTACGTGAGGCGATCGCGTGATGAGAGCCGGCATCAATCTCGAATTCGCCAAGACCGAGCGCTTGAGCGCCGAACAGGCGATGCGGCGAGCCGCGGATGCAGGATATCGACATGCCGAACCGTACGTGTACACCGACGTTACGCTGCCGATTAACAGCCATCTGATCGTACGCAGCCACACGCCCTACCACCACTTCCACACCGCACACGTGGACGCGAAGGCGATCAGCACGCTGTGCGAGGACCTGGGCCTGACCTTCTCGGCCGTGGACGCACACTGCACATTGTTGCTGCCCCAGGTCGGCGTACCGTATCTCAAAGCCGCCATTGACTTCGCGGCACGTGTGGCGTGCCCCGTCGTGGTGTCCGATGAGGGGCCCCTGCCCACGGGGTGGATGGATCTGGACCGGGCCTTTGACATCATGTGCCTCAGTCTCACGGAAGTGACCGGGCATGCCCGTGCATGCGGCGTGGGATACGCCGTGGAGCTCCACAACGCCCTGACGGCGCGGCCCGACTACCTGGTGAAGCTGCTCGACCGGTTCGGACCGGACGAGCTCGGCGTGAACTTCGATACGGGCAACGCGTTCCTCGCCGGCAACGATCCGGTCGAATACCTCAAGCAGATCGCCGAGCGGGTCATTCATGTGCACGTCAAGGACATTCCCGAATCGCAGCGCCACGAACGCGGGAAGGTGACCGGCACACGTGTGGGCGTGGCGGCGGGGGAGGGCCTCATCGATCTGCCCGGCATCGTAAAAGTACTTCGTAACGCGGGATACGACGGCGTGCTCTCGGTCGAATGCGACACGCTTGACCAGGCAACGCGCAGCCGTCGCTACCTGCAAGACCTGATCGACGACGAAGGAAAACGCTGCCAAGATACGATTCGGCGCGACTGACGGGTGACGCTGACCGCTCCTCGACGGTCGCGCCTCGGACGGGTGCATCTCAATGTCAGTGGCGAGGGGTGGCACGGTCAAGCGAAGCCGAGGGACGAGGCTAAGCTTGGCCGTGAGGCTACCCGCGACCTTAGCGACATGGCCAAGGTCCGACCCTTGCGGGTCGTCCCGTGACCATGCCACACCAATGCCACGATTCCTTTGGATGCACCCCTCGGACCGACGCGGCGCGCGACCCTTGAACCGCACCGTCCCAGGCGGTAAAAACCCCTGGCAGCACTTGATCGCGGTTGATGGGTGGTCACCACGATTCAGCGACGAGGGCGACCATGGCTGAACAGACCTATCTGGCGTTCGACCTGGGGGCCGAGAGCGGCCGGGGCGTCTTGGGACACTTCGACGGCAAGCGCTTCCGGTTGGCCGAGATCCACCGGTTCCCCAACGGGCCCGTCCGCGTGATCGACGCCCTGCACTGGGACGCGCTGGGCCTGTTCAACGAGATCAAGCGGGCCCTGACCGACGTCGGGCGGCAACGGGGCGAACAACTGGCGGGCGTAGCCGTCGATACCTGGGGCGTCGACCTGGCCCTGATCGGGCAAGACGACGTACTGCTCGGCAACCCCTATCACTACCGCGACGCCCGGTTCGACGGCATGCTCGAGGAGACGTTCGAGCGGGTGCCCCGCGAGGAGATCTTCGCGATCACCGGCCTGCAGTTCATCCAGTTCAACACGCTGTACCAACTGGTCCGAATGGTCAACGAGGACCACCCCGCCCTCGAGACGGCCGGACGAATGCTCCACATGCCCGATCTGTTCGCCTGGCTGATGACGGGCCGCGCCGTCAGCGAGTACACCATCGCCAGCACCAGCCAGATGCTCGACGCCCGCACCTGCCAGTGGTCCGTCCCCCTGCTGGAGCGCCTGGGCATCCCGACGGCGATCCTGCCGCAGATCCTCGAGCCGGGCACGGTGATCGGCCCGATGCTGGGTTGGCTGGCCGAGGAGGTCGGTCTGACCGACGTGCCGGTGATCGCGTCGGCCAGCCACGACACCGCGTCGGCCGTCGCGTCCGTGCCGGCCGAACCGGACCGCGACGACTGGTGCTACATTAGCTCGGGCACGTGGTCGCTGATGGGGCTCGAGCTGGACGGGCCGCGGATTACGCCTGCGGTGCTCCAGCGCAACTTCACCAACGAGGGCGGCGTGGCCGGCACCATACGGTTTCTCAAGAACATCGCCGGGCTGTACCTCGTCCAGCAGTGCCGGGCCGCCTGGCGGCTGGAGGGCGACGACCTGGACTACGACGAGCTGACGACGCTCGCCGCCCAGGCGGAGCCGTTCGCGGCCCTGATCGACCCGGACGACACCTCGTTCCTCGGCATCGGGCAGATGCCCCAGCGGATCGCCGACTACTGCCATCGAACCGGCCAGACCCCGCCGGACAGCAAGGGCGGGTTCGTCCGGTGCGTCCTGGAGAGCCTGGCCCTACGGTACCGGCAGGTGTTGGATTGGCTGTGCGAGCTGACCGACCGGGACATCCGCACGGTCCACATCGTCGGGGGCGGGACGCAGAACCAGTTGCTCAGCCAACTGACGGCCGACGCGACTGGCTGCACGGTCGTGGCGGGCCCGGTGGAGGCGACGGCATTGGGCAACGTCATGATGCAGGCCATCGCCACCGGCGGGCTGTCGTCCGTCGCCGCCGGCCGACAGGCCATCCGAGACACCTTCGAACTCCAGACCTTCACCCCCGGCGGCACCGCCGGGTGGGACGAGGCGAGAAAACGCTTCGAAGACCTGTCTACCGTCTGACGGACTCAGGACCTGGTTCCGCAGACCGCGGGCCGCCTGTTGACACCCGGCCTGGGGCGGGCATAATGGCCGCCATTGCGGAGGCGACTGCAATGAAGGCAACAAGAAACCTGTCGACGACCTCGGCGGTCTGTGTCTCGACCGCCCTGGGGGCCGCGCTGGCCATCGGGTGCGAGATGGAGGGGGGCGGTTTCGGTGGCCTCGGCGGCGTTGGCTACACCGGTCATAAGCGCCAGATCATGTGTCCGAGCTCGGACATCAAGCCCGCCGACGCGCTGACCATCGGCCGGCGCGTCTTGGCCAGCCACGGGTTTCGCGTCAAAACCGTCGACGCGGACAGCATGGCCATCGAGACCCGTCCCAGCGAAAAGACCGTTCGCGGCAGCGAGGGCCGGCTCCGCGACGCCGTCGTCAAGATGCCCAACCGCGTCCGGCGGACCGCCTCCCTCGAATTCACCAACCGCAGCGGCGATCTACAAGCCTGGTGTCAGGTCAAGATCGAGCGGCTCAGCACCGCCGACCACCGCGTCTTCGCACAGCAGCGGCAGTTCGACGACACCCCCACCCGAACGCCCATCGACGGCGAGGGCGCCACGACCGCCGAGCAGAACACCGTCTGGACCAGCGCCGGGCGAGACGAGGCCATGGAACGCACCATCCTGTCCGACATCCGCCAACGCATCCAAACGCTGCGAAAACGCCAAGGCGCCAAGACCGAATCGGCGGGCGAGAAGTCCTGACCGACCTCGCGCAGCACCCAGACGCACGTCACAATGACCTCCCGGTGAACGGATCGTTGCCGTCCGAAGCACTTGTGTTCTCAATGGACTCAAACGGCCGTGAACGGATCGCGGTCTTCGCGGCTGATCTTGATCGGCAGCCCGGGCAAGGCGGTTCGGAAGCGCCGACGTACTGAGTCGAGCACGGGCCGTTCGCTGTGCCAATGGCCCAACGCGATCGCACCGAAGCCCGTGCCCCGCGCCGTCCGCCGACGGTGCCAGTACAGCGCATCGTGGTGGCTGATCTCGCCGGTGACGATCGCGTCGCAGTCTCGCATTCTCGGCGACTGGTCGGGCAAGCGGCCCGCCGAGCCGACGCAGACGGCGACGCGTCGCACGGGCAGCGACTTTCGGCCGACGATCTGGACGGTCGGCGCGCCGACGGCGTTCTTGAGGCGCTCGGCCAGGTGAGCCAGTGTCGTCTTGCGTGGCAGGGCGCCGACCCGGCCGATGCCGGGGCGCATGCGAGACGCATTCAGCGGGTAGACGTCGACGGCGGGTTCCTCATAGCAGTGGGCGCGGCGGGCGGCGTCGAGGACTTTGGCCAGCGACTCGACGGCGACGACGGCCTCGAGTCGGATCTCGTCGACCCGTTCCAGCCGGCCGCGCTGGCCGATCGTCGGGTCGGTGCCCTCCGCGCCGAAGAACGTGCCCGTGCCGCGGAGTCGGAAACTGCACTTTTCGTAGTCGCCGATGCGGCCCGCGCCGGCGGCGAACATGGCCTCGGCCACGCGATCGACCTCGTCCGGCGGGACGAAGACGACGACCTTGGCCTGCGACGGCTCGGCGGGGACGTCCTCGAACGGTTCCGCCTGTTTGATGCCGCACAGCCCGGCGATCACGTCGTTCGTACCCCCCTCGGCCGCGTCCAGCGCGGTGTGCATCGCGTAGATGTGCATGTGATGGTGCAGCGCCCGCAGGACCAGCGCGTCGGTCTCGCGGCTGTGGGCGACGAGCCGCTTGACGGGTTTGAAGATCGGCGGGTGGTACGCGACGATGAAATCGCCCTTGGCGGCGACGGCCTCGTCGATGACCGCCGCAGTCATGTCGATGCACAGCACGATGCCCCTGCACCGCGCCTGCACGTCGCCGGCGATCAGGCCGACGTTATCCCACTCCTGGGCCAGCGCGGGGTCGGCGATCTGACGCAGCACGTCCACGGCGTGCTCGATCGTGTAGCGTCTCGATCTAACCGCCATCGCGCTGGCACTCCTCGGCCACCGCCTGGTGGTACAGCTCGGTCAGTCGCCGGGTGATGGGCCCGGGCTTCTCCTGGCCGATGGGGCGGCGCTCCACGCGGCAGACGGGCATGATCTCCATGACGCTGTTGGTCAGGAAGATCTCGTCCGCCTCGACCACGTTGTTGATGGTCAGGGGCGTCTCGCGGAGGCTGATCCCGTTGGCTGCCGCCAGCTCGATGATGGCCTTGCGGGTCACGCCGGGCAGCACGGGCGTGTCGATCGGCGGGGTCTTGATCACGTCGTCGCTGACGATGAAGACGTTGCTGATGGCCCCCTCGGCCAGCAAGCTCTCGTGAGTGAACCACAGGGCCTCGCCGCACCCGCGCACCTGCGCCTCGCGGAGCGACATCAGCCGCGGCAGGTAGCTTAGCGTCTTGTAGCCGATCGTCGGATCGAGTCGCGACTGTTTGTGCACGCTGATCAGGACCGTCATGCCCTTCTCGTAGAACTCGGCGGGATAGGGTTCCAGGGCGGTGGCCGTCGCGAAGACGGTGGGTTCGGTCTGCGCGTCGGGCAGGGACGGACGGCGCATGTCCCCGGTCGTCATCGTCAGTCGCATCCGCGCGTCGGTCAGCTCGTTTTGGCACAGCAACTCCGTCAGACCGTCGCTGATGGCCTCGAGGGCATCGTCATCGAGACGGAACATCGACATGGCCTCGGCCGACGCCTGCAAGCGGGCGAGATGATCCGTCAAGCGGAACACCACGCCGCCATAGGCCCGCATGGTCTCGAACAGCCCCGCCCCGTGCAGCAGGCCCGCGTCGAAGACGGAGATGACGGCGCGGTCCTCCTCGACGAGCTCCCCGTTGAGATAGACGAATCTAGCCACGCCCGGCCTCCGCGAACTGGGCGGCGTCGATGCCGAGCGCTTGCAGCATACCGCGGGCCTTGTCGAGCGTCTCGTCGTATTCGGCCTGCGGATCGGAATCGGCCACGATCCCGCCGCCGACCTGCACGTGGGCCCGGCCCTGATCGACGATCATCGTGCGGATGGCGATGTTGAGCACCATCGAGCCGTCCAGGCCCAGCATCCCGATCGACCCGCAGTAGACGCTGCGCTCCGTCGGCTCGAGCTCGTCGATGATCTCCATCGCACGGACCTTCGGCGCCCCTGTGATCGAACCCCCCGGCAACGTCGCACGGAGCAGGTCGATCGCGTCGTAGCGCTCGTGCAGGACGCCCTCGACCGTCCCCACCGAATGCCAGACCGTCGGGTGCGCCTCCAGCCGGCGCGGCTCGGTTACCCTGACCGTGCCATATTCACAGACCCGGCCCAGGTCGTTCCGCTCGAGATCGATGATCATGTTCAGCTCGGCCTGGTCCTTTTCGCTGTCGATCAGCTCTTGGCGCATCGCCTGGTCGGTGACCTCGTCGGAACCGCGGGGCCGCGTGCCCTTGATGGGTCGCGTGATGACCTTCCGATCGCGGAGCTCGAGGAACAGCTCGGGCGAGCTGCTGAGCACCGCCTGCGTCGGCCCGCCCGTCTGGGCCGCCCTGCCCACCTTGTCCTCGGACCAGGCCATGTAAGCGGCATACCACGCGGGATTGGCCTGACGGAGCCGTTCGTACAATGTCCACGTCGAGCAACCGATCGGCACGTAAAGCCGTTGGGTCAAGTTCACCTGGAAGATGTCTCCGGCCGCGATGTAGCCGATCGCACGCTCGACCATCTTGAGATACTCGGCGCGGGACATGTTCCATCGGGGCTGCCCCGAGCAACACGGCCCGGGGGCTTCGGGCAGGTCCGCTGACGGCGTTGACAGATACGCCGTCAATGTATCGAGCCGGCCCTTGGCGATCTGGTCGTACGGGGGCGGGTACCCGTGGTGGAGGTCGGCCGCCATGAGGGTCCACTCGCCTCGGTGGTGGTCGTACACGGCTGCTGCGTCGTAGAATCCCAGTCGCACCACGGGCAGCTTAATGTCGGATCGGGTGGTGGCGGGCAGGCGTTCGATGAATCGGCCGACCTCGTACCCGAAGTAGCCGCCCCACCCAACGAAGCAGGGCGCGTCCTCGGGTCCGTCGACGACCTGGAACGGCCTGTAGCCGGGGGCCAGGGCCGTTAGCGGACCTTCGTCCAGCGTCCGCCGGCTGCCGCCGAAATCGATCCGGGTCTTGCCGTCCCGGCG
>CAYOGX010000153.1:0-8162 GCA_964403235.1 uncultured Planctomycetales bacterium
CGGGCAGCTTCGACGACAACGCCAAGAAGGTCAGCGTCGCGCTGGCCAAGATCCTACGGGTTGCCGGCGTCACGTTCGCCATCCTCGGCGAGGAAGAGCAGTGCACGGGCGATTCAGCCCGGCGGCTCGGCAACGAGTACCTGTTCGACGCGATGGCGCAGGCCAACGTCGAGCTGCTCAACGGCTACGAGATCAAGAAGATCGTCACCGCCTGCCCCCACTGTTACAACACGCTCAAGAACGAATACCCCGCCTACGGCGGTCATTACGAGGTGATCCACCACACCGAGCTAATCGGCCAACTGATCCGCGCCGGCAGGATCAAGCTGACTAGCCCGATCGCCAACGGCAACGGCAAGCTGGTCTACCACGACTCGTGCTACCTCGGCCGCTACAACAAGATCTACGACGCCCCGCGCAGCGTCCTCGACGCGGTCCCCGGCGCCAATCGCGTCGAGCTGTCCCGCACCGGCCATCGCTCGTTCTGCTGCGGCGCCGGCGGCGGCCGCATGTGGATGGAGGAGACCATCGGAAAACGCGTTAACGTCGAGCGAAGCGAGGAATGCCTCGCCACCGGCGCCGGCACGGTCGCGGTCGCCTGCCCATTCTGCAACATCATGATCACCGACGGCACCAAGGAGGTCTCCGACCAGCCCCCCCAGGTCAAGGACATCGCCGAACTCGTCGCCGAGTCGGCCGGTCTGTAGCGCGTGTATCACTGACAGCTTGCCTGCGTACGCGTTTAGCATGCCCCGGCTGGGTGGGCAGGCTTCGCGAGGAACGAGCGAAGTTTGCCCGTGCGAGCCTCCGAATTGGCATCGGCACGGGCAAGCTCCGATCCTGGCGGATCGGAACGTGCCCATGGCACCCGTTCGGGTGCGTCGATGACGCACACCGGTGGGAGTGATTCCTATGAGTTCCAGCGTCCGTTGTTGGACCTTGGCATCCGTGGTTGGGCTGGTCGTCTCGGACGCGTGCGGGGCGGGCGGCGTGGTTTCCGCGGGATCGTATGGCTCGATCCAGCAGGCCATCGACGCCAATCCCGGGCGGATGATTCTCTTGCCGCAGGGGGACCACGTCATCAGCAAGAAGCTGCGGATGGCCACCGACGGTGGCGGGCTCTATGGGTACGGGCGGATTGTGCAGACGAATCCCGCCGAGGCCATCCTCGAGATCGAGCATGCCAGCGGCGTTCGGGTCAGGGACCTGACGCTCACACGGGTCGAGGGACACAAGGAGGCGACGGCCCCCGGCCTGTTCTGTTGGGACAGTCACGACGTCGTCCTGGACGGCGTGACCGTCGTCGACAACCGTTCGCGCGACGCCGCCATCGAGCTCCGCGAGACGACCGGCTGCACGGTCCGGAGCTGCCGCGTGGTCAACTACAAGCGGATCGCCGTCGACGACCGCACCGACTCGGAGCACTACGGGTACGCGTTTTTCTGCATCGACGGCACGGGCATCCTGGTCACGCGCGGCACGGGCACGATGATCTTGGACAACCGGATCGTCGAGCGGAACCTGCTACCGACCCGGGAACTGAAACAGAAGCATCGGCTGGGCATGTTGACCAAAGGCAAGCGTCCGTCCAGGCAAGGGACGCTCGCGGCCGGCGCGTTCAAGCGGAAGTACGTCAACAACTGGCACCAGGGCTCGGCGATCGTGGTGACCGCCCCCGAGGCGACGCACCACACGATCATCCGCGGGAACTACATCGAGAACGCGGCCCAGGGGATCGATTTGCACGCGGACCACGTGATCTGTTCCAACAACGTCGTCAATCACGGTATGATGGGCATCAAGGCCACGCACGGCTGCCGAAACCTGATCATCGCCGACAACCTGCTGACGCACGTCGACCTGTGGGGGATCCTGCTGAATCCGGGTACCGCGTCGCACGGGGCCGAGCCGGCCAGCGATGGCAAGCCCGCCCGTCCCGCCAACGTCGATGCCGGGACCATGATCGTCAACAACATCATCTCCGATTATGGCTATGGGCACGAATACTGGAATTGGGGCGGCGCGAGCGACGATCAGGGCAGCAGCTACGCCATCGCGCTGTATGAGGGGCAACTGCCCAGAAACCCGCCGCTGACCGACGTGCTCGTCCAGGGGAACATCGTGTACAACACCGGTCGGGACAAAATGTTGGTCGACGGGAAGCCGCGCGTCCTGCCGCCGCGCTATCGATATGCCGTGTACGTCGGCGGTTGGGATTCCCGAACGGAGACGGGCCCGACCTACCCGAGGGGACTCCACTTCTCGAACAACCTGTTCCACCCCGGCACCCGTGGCGTGTCCAACGTGAAGCTGAAGCCCTGAGGGGGGTGGTGGCGTGGGACGCGTTGAAGGCGTTCAGCCTGCGCTGACGACGATGACGTCATACAGCGTGTGGCAGCCGACGGCGATGCCGAATCCCCGGAGCACGAACACGCCGGCCAGGTAGACGCCGGCGGCGGCGCGGAACAGGAACCGTGTCAGGACGAACGGCTCGCTGCCGCCCAGGCCTTGGCAGTGGTGGGCGGCGAAGATGATCGAGCTGAGCAGCACGGCCAACACCTCAGCCGGGCCGTGCCTCAGGTTGACCACCTCCGACAGCAGAAACGTCAGCAGGCTGATGAGCAGGAGCCTGAAGACCAGCTCCTCGTAGATGCCCGCGCTCATGCTCAACAGGACCAGGTCGGCCCAGTCCCCGCTGAGCGCCCGACCGCCGGCGGCCAGGAGGGCGTGGAACATCAGCATCGGCAGCGCGAGCAAGACGCTTTCGGCCGCCATGCCCCCCAACACCCGCCGTTTGAGCCGCCACGGGTCCTTGCGCAACACGTGCCAGCCCAACAGGGCCGCCACCACGATCAGTCCGGCCAGGTGATAGCCCGTCGCGCCGAACAGCGACATGAGCCAGTTGAGCAAGACCCGGGCCTGGACCTCCGTGGGTGGTTTGCCGGAGAAGGGGGGATACGCCAGGAAAATGCCCACCTCGTAGACCATCACGAGAGGCAGCAGGAACACCAGTGACTGCAATGGGCGCCGCGTCTGGTCGAGGTAGCCCGTTCTGGGCGGTCGGGGTTGGGCGTGTCGGGTGCGTCGTTTGCCGGCAGGCGTTCGACTGGATGCACGTGCGGCCATGGCGTTACCATTATGGCCGTCGGACGGGGGTTTGCAATCAGGGGGGTGGGCTATCGGGGAGCCGTTCACGCGATGGGTCGTTCCACGACCGCCAGGATGCTTCGCGGTTTCTACGAGGCGGCCTATGCCGCCTACGGTCCGCGCCATTGGTGGCCTGGCGATAGTCCCCTGGAGGTCATGGTCGGCGCGGTGCTGACCCAGAACACCAACTGGACCAACGTCGAGCGGGCGATCGCCAACCTCAAGTCGAACAGCCTGCTCGACTGGCACCGGCTGGATCGCATGTCGCACGGCGAATTGGCCGACCTGATCCGACCGGCGGGGTATTTCAACGTCAAGGCGCGTCGGTTGAAGAGCCTGGCTGCGTGGGTCGTCGAGACGTTCGACGGCGACCTCGAGGCCATGTTCTCGCTGTCCACCGCTTCCCTTCGCGAGCGCCTATTGGCCGTCAACGGCATCGGGCGCGAGACGGCCGACTCCATCCTGCTCTACGCCGGCGGGCACGTCACGTTCGTCGTCGACGCCTACACGGCTCGAATCTTGCGCAGGCACGGGTTGATCGACGAACAGGCCGACTACGAGGAAATCAAGGCGCTGTTCGAGGACAACCTGCCGGCGGACGAAGCGCTGTTCAACGAATACCACGCCCTGTTGGTCGAGGTGGGTAAGCGCTGTTGCCGTCCGCGCAATCCCCGATGTGCCCAGTGTCCGCTGGATGAATTCCCCCACGATCCGACGCCGTGAGGAGCAGACCAAGCCCCGCCGGGGAGGGAATCCCTACCCCGTCGACGTCGTGCGTCGCTAAAGCGGACCCTTGAGATACCCCTCCGAGGAACGGCGCTCAGCTTTGCCCCTTCCTCCTTACGATCATCAGGATGATGATGACGACCGCGAGGACGGCGATCACGCCGATCTGTAGCGAACTGCCACATTCCATGGAAGCACCTCCCTCAGGACGGCGACAGACCTTGTCGGACGATACGTCGAAACTGGCAAGAACATAATTGAGCCCCTCGGCGACTGTCAAGCCCGCTTCTCGGTGAAGATCACGGTGGTGCGAGAAGGGGTCAATATATCGCGGGGGCGCCCGGTCCGAACGCGCGTGGGACCGGCGGCGCCAGCCACACCCGAGGGGGATATCCCACCCGCGCTAGTACTGCGTTTCGTGAGTCATGCGACGATCTCTCTGAGCCGCGGCTCGGGCAGCGCTCGCCCGCCGGCAAGCGCATCACCAGAGTCGCACCGTTTGTGAAACGCGGTGCTAGGCAGGCGGCGGGGGTTCCGGCAGGTCGGGGACGGCCCCCATCCACAGGGCCTCGCCCGCAGCGCTCACGACCAGCAGCGGAAAGACGATCAGACCAAAGACCCACAGGGCGCCCGGCAAGTCCAGCGCGGGTGACAAGGCGCCCTGCCCGAGGCCCAGGCCGGCGGCCAGCATGATCGCGGGTACCTCGAGCAGGTTCAACGCGACCCCGATCAGCTCCCGAACCCGACCGCGCGGCACAACGGCCCCGATGTCGCCTTCGCTTGAGGCGTAAGCGCCGAACATCAGGCGCAGCGCGATCCCCAGGCCCAACCCGAGGCAGGCGACGCCAAGCCACGCGACACGGCCAAGCGGTCCCAGGAGCACCAGCGTGGCACACACCAGGGTGTTGTTCGCCGCGATCGTCACTGCGCGTCGAAGCCACGACCGGCTTGCGATCACGGGACGGACGACATGTGCCAGCCACCATGCAACGACGCGGACCGGCCAGCGACGGCGCGCGGGGCCTGCCCACCATCCAGCCACGACCCCGACAAGGATCACCGCGCCGCCTACCAGCGATTCCCGCCAGATGAGAGACAGGCTGTCAAGAGGTAGCTCGATCATCGCCCCGGCTCACCGGCACATGGTACCCGACCAGCCGGACGTTGTGAGCAAGGACCGCGGCGGGTTGACCGGCCCGGACACGGCGGGTCCCCAAAGGAGATCTTGCCGAATCCCGTCCGCGGCCGGCAAGGCACTGGACGGGGTCCCAGACAACCCTATATTGGGCGGGCAAGATCAACGGATCGCTGAGCTGTTCGTGCCTGGTCCCGCAAGTCAGCCGAGAGACGGGAGCATGACGGAGAAGGCCGCCTTCGACATCGTGATGATGGGGCACTTTGCGAAGGACCAGATCGTCGTCGACGGCCGGCGGACCGAAGCATGCGGGGGTGGGGTGTATTACGGCAGCATGGCGCTGCGGCGTCTCGGCAAGCGCGTGGCCGTCGTCACGCGCCTGCACCCCGACGACTTCCACCTCCTAGACGAGTTGAAGCAGGCCGGCATACCGGTCCACGCCCAGCAGGCGCCCGAGACCTCGGGCATCGAGAACACGTACGATGCGTCCGACATGGAGCGTCGCATCTGCCGCCCTCTAGGCTTTGCCGGGCCGCTTCAGCGCGAGGAGGTCCCCGATTGGACGGCGCGGATCTTTATCGCCGCCCCCATCATCGCCGGCGAGTTCGATCTGCCCTTTGTCGAATGGCTGGCCCGGCGGGGCCCGGTCGGCCTGGACGTGCAGGGGTTTGTCCGAGTCAGAGAAGGTGATCGTCTCGTGTTCCGGGATTGGTCGGACATGGCCCGGGGCCTGGCGCACGTCACCTACCTCAAGGTGGACCTGGCCGAAGCCGAGCTGCTGACCGGCCAATCAGACGCCGTGGTCGCCGCCAGACGGCTGGCCGAATACGGCCCTCGCGAGATCGTCCTGACCCAAAGCGCCGGGATGACGGTCCTGGCGGATGGGCAGGTGGCTCAGGCGCCATTCCGGCCGCGATCCCAGGCAGGTCGCACCGGACGGGGCGACACGTGCTTCGCCACGTACCTGGGCATGCGCCTGACGGAACCGCCGGACAGAGCGGCACAAATCGCCGCGGCGATCACGACGCTGAAACAGGAACAGCCCGGACCCTGGCGAGGGAGCCTGGCCGACGTCGATGCGCTCATCGCATCCGAGCCATCTGGGAACAGTGATAACCCATGAGACCGGACTGACACATGACAGAACCGCCCGCCAGACGCGCACGCCCGGGGGTTCTCGGGTTCTTCCGAACCCGGGAAGACCGCCCGCCCATCGCCGACGAAGCCGTGATCGCACGGAGCTACAGGACGAAGCGGTGGACCACCTCCGTCGCCGTGACGCTGGGATACAGCTTCTTCTACTTCACCCGGCTGACCTTGTCCGTCGCCAAGAAGCCGATGATCGACGCGGGGATCGTCAACGCCGACGACCTGGGAACGATCGGTTTCGCATTCCTTTGTGTGTATGGGTTCGGGAGGCTGACGAACGGCTTTCTGTGCGACCGCGCCCACATCGGCCGCTTCATGGGGTTTGGGCTGCTCGTCTCGGCCATCATCAACATCCTGTTCGGGTGCACGGAGCTGTTAGCCGTCTTCATCTTGCTGTGGTGCCTGAACCGGGTGGTTCCAGTCGATGGGCAGCGCGCCGAGCGTGGCGAACCTTGCGGCCTGGTTCAGCCGACCGGAGCGCGGGCTGCGATACTCGATCTGGAGCATGGCCCACAACATCGGGGAGGGGATGACGTTCGTCATCACGGCCGTCGTCGTCGGCGCGCTTGGATGGCAAAGCGGCTTCTGGGTTCCCGGGCTTATCTGCATCGGGGTGGCGTTTCTTCTGTTCAGGACGATCCTCGACCGTCCCGAGACCTACGGCCTGCCCCCGATCACGGTCTACAAGGGCGACGAAGCGCATTCGAGCGACGACGAGGGGCAGACCGTCGGTCAGGGGCAGCTACAGGTGCTCAAGAACCCCGCGATCTGGGTGTTGGCTCTGGCCAGCGCCTGCCTCTACGTCGCCAGGTACGGCATCAACAACTGGTTCGTCTTCTATCTGCAAGAGGCCAAGTCCTACGAGATCAAGATGGCGGGCTTTACGACCGCCTTTTCGCCCATCATCGGCGCAGCCGGCACCCTGGCGGCTGGGCCCATCTCAGACTACCTGTTTGGGGGCAGGAGGATACCCGTCAGCCTGATTTACGGTGTCTTGCTGATTGCGGGGCTGGTTGCGATTCCCCTCATCCCCCCGGGACACATGTGGGCGGACGCGGCAGCCGTGAGTGTCTGCGGCTTTGCGATCGGCGGGTTGCTGGTCTTCCTCGGCGGCTTGATCGCCGTCGACATCTCCTCGAGGCGAGCCGCGGGCGCCGCCATGGGCGTCGTCGGTGTGTTCAGCTATCTCGTCGCAGCGATCGCCGATAAAATTGATGGTTGGCTGATCGAATCGAGCAAGACCGTCATCGGTGGCAAGGCCGTGTACGATTTCGATCGCCTGCTGTACTTCTGGATCGGCGCCGCCGTCGTTTCGCTCGTCCTAACCGCTGCCCTGTGGCGCCCCGGCCGTCGCGCGACCCACTGAGCCGTTCGATCCATCCGCCGATTTCGCATGCCGCCTTCGGTTTCATCCGAGGTGCGGAACCGGGTAGGGACCCGGGTTGACTTGGGCGAGGATCTCGTGAGAATTCGCGCCGGGCGGTTCTCGAACCGACCGTATCCGGCAAGATGGTCGATTGCCCACGCGGTCGGGATGAACGTCGTGGTCGACCCCTCACTTGGGAGGAACCAATCCATGTTGAGCAACGGGATCATCCGGACCGCTGCCCGCAGGCATGGGCCATCGCGCCCCAAGGTGTTGGTGCGGCTGCTTGCCGTCGGGCTGTTCGTCGTCTGCCATGCAGGGGCAGGGCTTGTGACGGCTCAGACCTACTCGGTCACCGATCTCGGCACGCTCGGTGGGAACGAGAGCGACGCCAAGGACATCAACGACGCCGGCCAGATCGTGGGGTATGCAAAGGACGCTGCCGGACGGGATCGTGCGTTCCTGTGGCAGAGCGGCGCGATGACGGACCTCGGCACGCTCAGCGGCACGGAGAGCTGGGCCCTGGCGATCAACAACTTGGGCCAGGTCGTCGGCGAGGCGACGAACGCGGCGGGGCGCTCTCGGGCCTTTCTGTGGACGACGGCGAACACCAAGAGCCCTCGCGCCAGAGTCTAGAGG
>CAYOGX010000154.1:0-8115 GCA_964403235.1 uncultured Planctomycetales bacterium
CTCGTCGTCGGCCACGGCCGTCTGGAGCTGCGTGTCCCAATTGACCAGCCGTTGGCCGCGATAGATCAACCCGTCGCGGAACATGCGGAAGAACGTATGCCGCACCGCCCGCGTGCACATCTCGTCGAGCGTGAACCGCGTGCGGGCCCAATCACAGCTATTGCCCAGCAGCTTCATCTGCGACAGGATCCGCTGCTCGTATTCGTCTTTCCAATCCCAGATGCGGCGGACGACCTCGTCTCGGCCCAGGTCGTGCCGCGTCTTGCCCTCCTGCTCGAGGAGCCGCCGCTCGACGACGGATTGCGTGGCGATGCCGGCGTGATCCGTCCCGGGCATCCACAGCGTGGTCCTGCCCCGCATCCGGGCCCAGCGGATCATCACGTCCTGACAGGTATGGTTCAGGGCGTGCCCCAGGTGCAGGGCTCCCGTGACGTTCGGTAGCGGGATCATTATGCAGTAGTCGTTACCGTCGCCCGACCGGCCGGGCGCGTGGTGGAAGTAGCCGCCGTCAAGCCACATCTGGTACATCCGGGCCTCGACCGGCTTGGGGTCGTAACCCTTCGAGGATGATGAACGGGCACTCATGAGTCGGTCGCTCCTGGTGATCAGGGCTCGGGTTGTCTGTCTTGGTACGATCGGATGAGCCGGGGCCGTCGGGGAGCCTAGCGCGGGTCGACGCCCCGGCGGCTAACGACGACGGGGGATCGCATGAGGTGAACGGTCAACGTCAATGTGTTGAATCCAGGTGCCATCGGTAAGGTTCGCACAAGTACTATGATTATATCGGCAACTCAGCCCGTGTAAACCCCCTCATGGCGCGTGGTAACGGGTAGGCTGGGCGACAGGGTGGGTCTTGCCAGCCAGAAGCACGAGGCAGCGCTTCGGCAAGAAGCACTGCCCCGTGAACTACGGGTTACAGCTAACCCAAACCAGAGGCCTTTGCATCCGGCCTCCGTGAAACGCGGTTAGGTACGACGTCGCCGTAACCAGACCCCAGCGCCCCCCAGGCCCAGGGCAACCAAGCTGCCCAGTGCCGGCTCGGGAACATGAGCCGTCGCCGCGATATTCACGATGAAGTCCAGCGTGAGCGTAGCCGCTAGGTCCGTTATGCCGATCTCCCACTTCATCGTGTATTGGACGTCGGCCGTCAGAGTATTGCCCGCCGTCGTGAACGACACGGAGAGGGGAATGCTTGACCTGTCAAAGATGGTGCTGTACGTCGTGTAGACCTCTCCGATGATGAAAATGGTCGTCTCCAGATGGGCGCTGGCCACGGCACTGCCGTTCCCGCCAACGATATGCCCCTGCTCGCTTAAGGAGAAATCGCTGAAGGTTACCGACCCTGCTGGGATGGTGGCAGTGTTCACGCCAAGCAAGGCAGTGTTGATCGCTGCCTGGTTGGTCATGGTGCTGATTTCCATGGTAAAAGTGTCCGACGTGCCTACAAATTCGTCGCTCGAGTAGATGGTCAGCGAGAACGTACCATCCAGGTTTTTCGGGACCGTCGGATCTGGATTACCGGCTCCGTCTGGCGACAAATCGATCGTCACCTGCGCGGACGTCCTGACGAAGTCGAGCGGAAGGGCCCCTGCAAGGACCGGACCTGTCAGCACGCACACTATAACTGCAACGTTCAGAAGTCTCATACCCTTAATCCTCCATTCCTAGGCTGATAGACACAATCGCCCACCAACCGGGGCCTCTGGGCAGAAGTACCCTACCCTTCGGCAGTTACACGTAAAGGAAAGTCAACCCAAGAAATGAACGGACACTCACCCGTGACCATGACACAGCCAGAGCAGTGCTGATACGGAAAGCACGTGTCGGCGAGACTCGTGTGCGTACCACCCCGCGTAAGAGCAGCACTAAAGCGGAAAGCACCTGTCGGCGAGACTCGTGTGCGTGCCACCCCTACGTTACATCGCGGGACAGGCCCGTTCGTTTCCACAGGCCGACAAAAACACGCCGGTCTATCTACACCTTCCTGCGAAAGACGGGCTTCTCCCACACCTCCGCACAACCGTCCCAACTCTATGCACGCGTCCCCCCACAGTCAAGCCATTCTTCGTTTTTTTATCGGTCAGCCGATGGCTGCCCTACCCTACCTTGCCTTGGCCCCCCAGGGTCACCCACACCACAACCCACCCGGGCTGCCACAGCTCCGCACGATCAGGCGTCCAAGGCCCGCCTCGGCAACGTGCGACCGTCTGAGATCCCGAACTGGCCGGATCGTCGAGGGTCGAGGCCTACGCCAACGACTGTTCAGTCGTTCGTCATTTCATCGTCCGGTGTGTCACGTATCAGAGCCGGCCCACTTGCCCTTTAGCGGCGGCGCGCGGAACAGGCCGAACTCGCGGACCGTCGGGTGGCCTCGCGACTTGAGGATCCGCAGGCGGACGCGCGCGGCCGTCACGTCCTCGAACCGATCCAGCTTCTTGTGACCGATCGTCGTGCCCTTGGCAATCGGCTTCCACGCCTTACCGTCCCAGCCCTCCAGCACGTATTGCTCGACGCGCTGGCCGATCGCGATGTGCTCTTGGACCATCGAGCGGTTGAACGTCACCCGTTTTCCGAGGTCCACCTCCAACGACGCCGTCGTCACGCCGTCATCGGTGGTCCAGTAGGTCTTCGGATCGCCGTCGACGGCCTTGTCGGGGCCGAAGGTCGAATCGCTGCCGCGGACGGCGCTCGCCTTGGCGGGCTTGCCCGTCGCGAGGTTCTCCTTGAACGTGGCGTCGAGGACGCGTCGCAGCTCGCCCAGCCGCCGGGCGTCGTTTTCGTGGATCAGGCCACGCCGGTCAGGCGGCACGTTCAACAGCAGCACCGAGTTCCGCCCGACGGACTTGTAGTAGATGTCGAGCAGGTGCGCGAGCGACTTGACCTTGTCGTCCTGGTTGGCGTGGTAGAACCAGCCGGGCCGGATCGACACGTCGCACTCGGCCGGATGCCACACGAGCTTCTTGCCCGGATGCTGCGTCGCCTTGGCCGGCTGCACGCTCCATTCGGTCTCCCGGGCCACGCCGTTCTCGTTGCCGACCCACCGGATGTCCGGGCCGCAGATCGCGATCAGGGCGTTGGGCTGGTGCTTGCGGACCACCGCGTAGTAGCCCGGCCAATCGTAGACCTGCTTCTTCCCGTTGGGACCCTCGCCGCAGGCGCCGTCGAACCAGACCTCGGTGATCGGGCCGTAGCCGGTCAGCAGCTCGCGGAGTTGGTTCTTGAAGTGCTCGTTGTAGACGGACGAATTGCCGTAGCCCGGATGGTTGCGGTCCCACGGCGACAGGTAGAACCCGAACTTGATGCCGCCCTCGCGGCAGGCGTCGACCACCTCGCGGACCACGTCGCCCTTGCCGCCCCGCCACGGGCTGTTCTTGACCGAATGCTCGGTGTACTTGCTCGGCCATAGGCAGAACCCGTCGTGGTGCTTGGCGGTCAGGATGAGCAGCTTCATCCCGGCCTGTTTGAAGATCCGCACCCATTGTCGGGCGTCGAACTGGGTCGGGTTGAAGAGCTTGGGGTCCTCTTTGCCGTTGCCCCACTCCCTGTCGGTGAAGGTGTTGATGGTGAAGTGGACGAAGCCGATGAACTCCATTTCCTGCCAGGCGAGCTGCTGGGGCGTGGGCACGACGCGCCCAGCCTCGAGCGCGGTCGGTTTGCCCTGGGCCGCGACGTGCTTGGACGCTCCGGCTGCGGGCTCCATCATCGTTAAGACAACGATCATCATCGAAAAACCGGTCGTTCTGCGCATCATCGGTCAGCGCCTCCTGTCAAGATGCCGCGATGATGGTAAGCGCCCGGTGCCC
Organism: uncultured Planctomycetales bacterium; assembly: GCA_964403235.1. Taxonomy (GTDB): domain Bacteria; phylum Planctomycetota; class Phycisphaerae; order UBA1845; family JAFGLZ01; genus JAFGLZ01. The sequence goes on from CAYOGX010000154.1 coordinate 3,804, forward strand.
GTCGGACAAGCGGGTGCCTTGGTCATATTCGCAAGATCATGCGTAGCCCCACGGCCAAGCTCAGCCGAGTTCCTCGGATTCGATTGACCGTGCCACCCCTCTCCCCACGCATCGCCCAGTGGGCGTCCGGGCCCGACGTCTTGACCGACCCACCCACTTGTCTATGCTAGGGCGCGTTGCGAGGTCGGCGTGACTTCTGAGAACGGTCCGCTCGGCGGACGGCATGCTTTGGACAAGGAGCTTGGCATGAGATCAGGTCGCACAGCGGCTGCGACGGCCGCCATAACGGCGTGGGTCGGTGGGATCGTCTTGACGTCATTCCTTGCCACTCCCGCGTTGGCCGCGGAGGACCAGGGCGGCAAGATCAAGACGCTGCTCCTCGTCGGCGGCGAGATCCATGACTGGAAGCGGATCGGCGACGTCGTCGAGTCCGCCATGAAAAAAACGGGCAAGTTCGACGTGACGCGCGTCGACAACGACCTGAACGCGTTTTTGGCCGACCGCGTCGCGCCCTACGACTTGGTCGTGTTCTACTGGACGCTCGGTAAGCTCACCGACGCGCAGAAAAAGGGCATCCTCGACCATATCGCCAAGGGCAAAGGGTTCGTGACGTTCCACTCCGGGGCTGACTCGTTCCGGGGCGACAAGGACTGGCACAAGTTCGTCGGCGGGCATTTCATCACCCATCCTCGCTATCGCACGTTCCACGTCAGCGTGACCGACGTCAAACACCCGATCACCCAGGGCATCGAGGAGTTCATGATCACCGACGAGCAGTACATCCTCGACTACGACAAGGAGAACGTCACGGTGCTGGCCAACGCCCTGTACAAGGGCAAGCTGATGCCGGCGCTGTGGACCAAGTCGCACGGCAAGGGGCGGGTCTTCTACACCGGCATGGGCCACGACCCCAAGGCCACCAAGCAGCCCATGTTTCTCAAGATCTTCCTCCGCGCCTGCCAGTGGGCGGTAGGCCGGGAAGTGAAAGACTGACCGCCAACGCCGAGGCGAGCCACAGGAGACATCCGTCAATGCCCGATGAGACCAAGATCAAGACGCTGCTGCTCGTCGGTGGTGAGATCCACGACTGGCGAGGCGTCGGCGACGTTCTCGAACCGATGCTAAAGCGGACGGGCACGTTCGACGTGACACGGGTCGACAACGACCTGGGCGCGTTCGGCGCGAAGCGCATCGCGCCGTACGAGCTGGTCGTGTTTTACTGGACGCTCGGCACGCTGAACGACGCGCGGCGCGGCGGCCTGCTCGACCACATCGCCCAGGGCAAAGGGTTTGTGGGCCTGCATTCGGCGGCAGACTCCTTCCGCGGCGACAGGGCCTGGCACACGTTCATCGGCGGGCACTTCATCACGCACCCACGGTACCGCAGGTACCAGGTCAGCGTCATCCCCAGGAGAGGCCCCATCACCGCCGGCATCGAGGAGTTCATGATCACCGACGAGCAGTACATCCTCGAGTACGACGCGGGGCTGAACGTGTTGGCCAACGCCCTGTGGAAGGGCAGGCTAATGCCGGTGCTCTGGACCAAGCGCTTCAAGCAGGGGCGGGTGTTCTACTCCGCGCTGGGCCACGACCCCAAGGCATGCAAACAGGCCATGTTCAAGAAGACCTTCCTCCGCGGGTGCCTCTGGGCGGCCGGGCGGGACGTGGAAGACTAATGGCGACCCATTGCGCGCGGTGATTCAGCTCCGGCTCGGCGCGAAGAAGAAGCGGAGCGATTGATGCACGCGGAGCGCCAGCGGGATCTGCGAACCGTACAGACGCCGGTGCATGTTGATGCCGTAATACAGCCGGTACACGAAATCCAGCGCCCGGTTCAGCCACGGGGCCTTGTAGAACACGGGCAGGAGCGATCGGATCCGCGGGTGATCGACCATCATCGGAAACAATTTGTGGATCACGTAGACCGTCTGCTTGAAGCGCTTCGAGAAGTCAAGCACGCTGGATGAGTACTGCCCGCCGAAGCACTCGGCCTCATCGCCCAGGTAGCCCTCCTGCTTGCAGTAGTCGTTGATCCGCGTGCCCGGGTAGGGCTGAAGGATGGAGGCCTCGGCGTAGTCCACGCCGGCCCGCTGGTTCAGCTCGACGGTGTGCAGCAGGTCCTGCTCGGTCTCGCCTGGCACGCCGAGCATGTTGTACGTACCGATGCGAATGCCACGGCGTTTGAGGTTCTCGCATCCCTGCTCGATCTGGTCATTGGTGATCCGGCGGTTGGCGACCGTCTTGCGCAAGTGCTCGTTGGAGCACTCGACGGCCATCAGGACGGCGTGGCAGCCGGACGCCTTCAGCCGCTGGCAGTAATCGTCGGTAAGGATGTTGGGACGGGCCTGGCAGGTGAAGGGCAGTCCGACCTCCTTGGGATAGCGGGCGGCGAACTCGTCGAGCCATTCTGCGTCCATGCCGAACGTGTCGTCCATGATGCGAATGAGCCCGAGCGGGTAACCGGCAGCAACGGTCTTGATCTCGTCGAGGAAGTGGGACACGCTTCGCCGTCGCACGACGCGGCCCTTACCGCGGTACATCGCGTTGTAGGCGTGGTTGAAGCAGTAGGAGCAGCTATAGGGGCAACCGCGGCCCGAGAAGAACCCCTTGATCGGGCTGGCCGCCAGGAAGCGGCTCCTGGCGTAGAGCAGGTCACGGTCCATCATTGGGACACTGTCCAGGTCTTCGACCAGGTCCGCCAGCGGGTTCTGGCTGACCGTCCCGTCGCCGGCCTTGACCCAGAAGTTGCTCACCTCGTGCATCTTGTCCGTGCCGAAGTGGTCGAGGAACTCGGGCAGCGACAGGTCGGCCTCGCCCCTACAGATGGCGTCCACGCCGTCTTTCTCGATGAAGCGCGGGAAGAAGGTCGGGTGCGGCCCGCCGAACAGCGCGAAGAAATCCAATCGCGACTTCAGCTCGCGGTTGATCTCGAGATACCGCTGGCTCTCGTTGGACGAGACGGAATAGCCGACGATGTCCGGCGCAAAGGCGGCGATCCGCTTGGCCGCCTTGCGCGGGCTCGGGCCGAACTCGAACAGCTCCGTCACGTGCCCGCGCTGCTTGGCGATCGCCGAGATGATCGGCAGGGAGTAGATCTCCTGAAATCCGATCCAGTCGATGACGAGCGCGATTTTGAGTTTGCGCATGTCTTGGCCCTACCAAACGACGGCCTCTAGCAACGTCACGCTGACACGAGGGGCATCGGCTGCGGCTGTGGGGTCTCGGCCCGGGCGGTTGTCTCGTCGTTGCTAACCCACCGTTTCCGCCGGAACCGCGTGCCCAACCAATACCAATAGTTCTTGGCGTACGTGTATGCGTCCCGGTCGTGCCGCCGGAACAGCATGAGGATGTCCAGGATCCGGATGACGAACCCCGTGGGCAGATAGGGCAACACCCGGTACAGCTTCCGCTTGATCAGAGACCGGCTGGCCCACCTCGGAAGGAACGGGATCAGCCGGAACAACAGCCGGTAGCCCATGAAGAACCGCAGCTTCTTGGGGTCCCTGCCCATCGAACCCGTCGACAGGTAGTGGTTGTGCTCGCCGTCCTGAAGCGCCCGCACGTCCGCCTCGGTGATCTCGCCGTGCACCAGCCCGTGCTCGATGATGTCCAGCCTCGGCAAGTACTCCAGCAGGAACGGTGAGACGCGATAGCACATCTTCCTACGGATGAAGAACTCGGCCGCGCCCAACAGCTCCTGCTCGTTCTGCGTGGGGATGCCCAGGATGTAGTCGATCGAGTAGGGCAAACCTGCCTCGTCCATCGACTCGACGGTCCGGAGGATCTCGCTGTTGCTCTCATGCCGATTGAGGATGTTCTTGCGAACGTCCTCGCTGTACGACTCGACGCCGAGTTGGATGCCGAAGCAACCCGCCTCCTTGAGCTTGAAGGCCATCTCCCGGTCCATCGTCGACGGATGCGCGAACGCCTTGAACGGCAACCCGACCCGTTCCTTATACAGCTCCAGGAACGCCATCACCCATTTCTTGTTGGCGGTGAACGTGTTGTTCCGGAAGTCCACCCACTCGAATCCGTACCGCGCCCGCATGGTCTCAAGCTCATGGACGACCGATTCCGGCGACCGTTCACGAAGCCGCTTGCCGCCGAGCCGGGCGATCTCCTTGGCCTGGAACGACAGCGAGCAGTACGTGCAGGCGTATGGGCACCCACGCGACGTGACGGCCAGGTAGTAGTTTTTGATCGGCACGTGCGGCGCAAACAGCTCCTTATCCGGCAGCGGTAGCGTGTCGAGGTCGTCGATGAGGGGCCGCTGCTCGTTGCAGATGACGCGGCCATCCTTCTTGAACCACAG
>CAYOGX010000155.1:0-8048 GCA_964403235.1 uncultured Planctomycetales bacterium
CGTGTTTGGCCGCCGCGACCAGCCTGTCGACCTGATCGGCCGTGCTCGTGATGCCGCCGTGGTTCTCCAGGGCGACCATCACGCCGCGCTCGGCCCCGTAGGCGGTCACCTCCTTGAGGCAGGCGACGCACCACTCGAAGGCATGCTGTTCGACGGCGCCTTCCGGCACGCCGCCGGCGAAGACGCGGATGTACGGGGCGCCAAGGACCACGTAGTAGTCGATCCACTCCTTGGTCTTGGCGACGTCGGCGGCGCGGGCGGTCGGATCGGCCTGGCAGAAGTTGGTCCCGACCGCGCCGGCGCTGATATGCAGCCCGCGTCGAGCGCACTCGCGCTTGAGGTGGTGCAGGTAGTCCAGATCCGTCCGCGGGAAGTAGTAGCTGGTCAATTCGACGCCGTCCAGGTCCATCTCGACGCAGGCGTCGAGGAACTGCTCCATCGTCATCTCGTCTTTGGTCAGCAGGTCACGGTAGCTGTAGGCACAGCAGGCCAGTCGCATGGAGATGTCCTCTCTCGGCAACACGCCTCCCCGGCAGAGGAGGTTGTCTCGCGGCAAAGGAGGTATTTGTACCGCAACGAACCGGATGGATCAAGCTCGGCTGGTGGTCGAACCGCAAGAAGGGTGCATCCAAAAAATGGTGGCGTTTGTGTGGCATGGTCGAGGGACGACCCGGTAGGGTCGGACCTTGGCCATGTTGCCGAGATCATCTGCGGGCCCACGGCCAAGCTCAGCCTCGTCCCTCGGGGTCGCTTGACCGCCACCCCTCGCCACTGAAATCAAGATGCACCCCCGCAAGAAGGGCGATCCGCCGAGATCCCCTTGGCGCCGGGATCGCTTTGTGCTACTATTTCAGAAATCGTGCCACGCCCCGTCATCGGTTGGGCGGCGCCCGCGGCGATCGGCTGGGTCATTTCCCTGGCGTTGTCAGGGCATGCGTTTCGGCGGCGGCGCGATCCTAAAAGGACTGGCGTTCGGCTCCTAGATCGGACCGGGCCCTCGGGAGGTGACTGGGCAATGGGAGCGACCATCACGAAGGTTCTGTTGGCAACGGCCGTGGCACTGGTCTACGGCGGCGCCGCTGGGGCAGCGGATGGCATTTGGGACATGCAGGCCGTCGATGCGGACGGTGTTGGCACGGACCCACGCATAGGAGGCGATCCGCTCAACCCGGATAGCTGGGTGACCGTCGAGGGTATCGCCCTCAACGCGAGCAGCGAGCTGCTCGATTCGTCCATGTGGCAGGTCTTCGTGCAAGGCGAGCCGCCCGATTCTGGTGGGATTGCCGCGTGGCACGGCGCGTGGTTCTACGATCCGAATGACTATCCCAACAACCCGCCCTGGCCGCCGTTCCCCAGCGTCCAGGCGGGGGACCGGGTCCAGATCGTCGGACTGATTGCCTTTCACAATGGCAAGGTGAACATCAACACGCGGCACTCGAGTGACCCGCTCATGCTGTTTGACGTGACGATTCTGGAGCCCAACGTGGGCATGCCGGAGCCCAAGGTGATTCCCAGCGTCGCCGACGCCAACTACTTCGACCAGACCCGGTCTGGTGGCGGGGAGTCCTATCAGGCCCAATGGTGTCAGCTCGACGACGTGTGGATCGACTCGGGAACCTGGGGCGCGGGTCAGACGCTGGCCCTCACGGACGCCGGCGGCGGGCAGGTGGACATGTTCCTGGCCGGGCCCGGGGATTTCGGCGATTACGCGATGCCGGTCGGCCAGTTCAGCGTCCGAGGCGTTTTCGACCAGGAGGACACCACATCGCCCTACCACGCAGGCTACCGGCTGTGGGTCAAGACGTTTGCCGACTTCGAGTTCCCGCTGACGGTCAAGCGCAACAACCCCGGGTACGGTACCGTCGACCTTGACCCGGCGCCGGGGGACGCGAATACCCCGACCTACCCCGGGCGGACCGAGGTGACGCTCACCGCCCAGCCGAACGGGAACAAGGCGTTCAAATATTGGAGGATCTACGACCCGAACCACCCGGGGGATGGGAATTACGCCGCCATCGATTCCAACAACCCGATCACGATCGTGATGAGCGACGCGCAGCGGGTGAAGGCCAAGTTCACGTGCGGCGGCGGCATGGGCCCGATGTTGCCAATGGTGCTCGGTGCGATGGGGCTGGTGGCGTTCGCAAGGCGCAGGTGGCAGTCATGAACCGCTCAGTCGACGACAGGTCGTGCGGTTTCACGTTGGTCGAGTTGCTGGTGGCCGTGGCCGTTCTGGGCGTGTTGATGTCCATCTTGCTGCCGAGCCTGGGCAAGGCGCGGCTCAAGACCAAAGTGGTCAAGGTGCACGCGGAGCTTCGGGGGATCTGTACGGCCCTTGAATCCTACTACAACCAGTACAGCGACTACCCCCTCGCGCAGTCCTACTGCGCCGGGCAGAGCCACAGCATGGAGCAGTACTTCGAGCTGCCGGCGGAACTGTTCGAGGGCAGGTTCCTCACCGGCCGGACAGAGACGTCGGATCGGCACGAGTACTACCGGTTCCGGGATCCGTTTGATCCGAACGGACACAGCTACAAGTACCTCAAGCCCGGGACGGCCTGGGGGAACAACCATCAGTTGACGCGCTATCGGGTGTGGGTGCCGTCGGCGTTTCCCGCGGACACCGGTGAGGATGTCCATTACCCGACGTACAAGCTCAACCCCGCCCCGGATCCACCGCCCTGGGAGCGATACATCATCGACAAGCATAGTCCGGTGGCGTACGCGACCTGGAGCTGCGGCCCGGGTGGGCCGGTCGGCTGGCTGGCGTTCCAGGAAAGCCAGATGCCCGACGGCTCGCACCTGCCGGTTCCGTCGCGGAACTGGTACCCCGAGGAGCGCAAGGGTATCCTCTGCCACCTCATGACGAGCAAGTACAGCCACCTGGGTCAGGGCCACTGTTTCACGTCGCCTTGAGCACCGCGCCGTGGGTTGGGCGGTATCCCGCCCGGACGAAACCATGATGATGTCGAGCAGAGGGTGGTTGTCGCTGTGGGAATGGCCGACGGTGCTTGTCGCCTTGTCGGCAGTGAGCGGTTGCGGTCGCGACGGTCAGGCCGTCGGCGACGCGCCGTGCGTCGGGGTGACGACGTCATACATCGAATGTGCCGTGCGGGATCTGGCGCCGGACCGGTTTCGGATCGTCCGATTGCTGCCACCGGGCGGATGCCCCGGGCATTTCGACGTCACGCCGAAGATGATCGAGGATCTCCGCGGCGCGGGCATGCTGTTTCGGTTTGACTTCCAACGATCGCTGGATGCGAAGCTCGAACGTCTGAAGGCGTTTGGCCTCGAAATCGTGCCCGTGCCGGCCGGTGAGGGCATGGGCTTGCCGGGAACGTATGAGCGGGTGTGTCAGGCGGTCTGCGAAGCGCTATCGCAGCGGTGGCCGGCGGAGGCGTCCCGGTTTCGTTCGCGATTGGCATCGGTGCGTCCGCGGCTCGGCCGGCTGGGTAATCAATGCCGGCGACGAATCAAGAAGGCCGGTTTGACCGGTACGAAGGTCCTGAGCTCCGGTCACCAGGAGGGGTTCTGCAAGTGGCTGGGTTTGCGCGTGGTCGGCACGATCCCCCGAGGCGAGGCCGCGCGGATATCCGAGCTCACCGAGGGTCTTGAGAAGGGCGAGACCGAGCATGTGAAGCTCGTCGTCGGCAACTTGCAGGAAGGTCCTCGCGTGGCACGGACGCTGGCGAAGCGTCTGGGTGTGCGTCTGGTCGTGTTCAGCAATTTCCCTTCGATGGCACGCGACCAGATGACGTTCGATGACCTGGTGCGATGGAACGTGGGGGCGTTGGTCGGGTCCGTTTCGCGGCCGTCATCGGTTGGCACGGGCTCGGCGCCCGGCCGGGACGGTGGGTCGTGACGAGCGCGGCGATCGAATTGGAGGACGTCGTCGTCGCTCGGGGCGGTAAGCGGATCCTTGACGTCGAGCGGCTGACGATCGGTGCGGGGCAATTCGTCGGCGTCATCGGCCGAAACGGTGCCGGCAAGTCGACGCTGCTTCATGTCTTGGCCGGACTCATCCGGCCCACCCGGGGGGTGGTGCGCCATGACGGGTTGGCGGTCACGAGCCTGAGTGGTTGGCGTCGGACGGCGATCCGTCGGCGCGTCGGATTCGTGCCCCAAGCGACCGAATACCACGCCGACCTGCCGCTGACGGTCCACGAAGTCATCGCCATGGGGTGTGCGGGACCGACGGGACTGCTCCGCCGGCTGGACGCGGGGGCGAAGCGCCGTGTGGGAGCGTGGCTCGACCGGTTGGGCCTGGTGCCGATGGCCGATCGCACGTTCCGCAGCCTGTCAGGGGGGGAGCAGCAGAAGGTCCTGCTGGCCCGGGCGATGGTGCAGGGGCCGAGACTGCTGCTGCTCGACGAGCCTGCCGCCAACCTCGACTTGGACTGGAAGGAACGGGTCGTCGAATGGCTGGATCAGGTGTTCGGCGAGCAGTTCGGTGGTGCTGACGAGACGGACGCCGGGTCGTCGGAGCGTCCGCTGACGGTGGTGATGGTGTCGCACGAGACGGGATTGCTGCCAGCCTGCTGCGAGCAGGTGGCACTGATGGCTGGTGGTCGGATCGTGCGGTACGGGCCGCCGTCTGAGACGCTGACGCCCGAGGCGCTGGCCGGGCTGTATGGCTGTCGGGTCGAGGTGGTCCAGGCCGCCGGTCGGCGGCATGCGGTCCCCGGGGGGTCGAGCGGATCGTGATCGCGATGTTTGACTCGTTCTTCGTTCCGATCATTGCGGCCGGGCTAATCGGTGGTTCGAGCACCGGGCTGTTGGGCGTGTACATCGTGGGGATGCGGATGCCGTTCGTGGGGGTGTGCATCTCACACGCGGCGATGGCGGGGGCGGTGTTCGGCATGTTGTTGGGTTGGCCCGAGTTGCCGTGTGCGTTGGCGGCTGCGGCGGCGGCGACGGCCGTGCTGGGCGTGATCCCGCCGGGACGCGTGCGGCTGGACGTCAATGTCGCGATGGGGGTGCTGTTCCCGTTGATGATGGGCCTGGCGTTCTTGGGCATTGGCCTGATGACGGGGCCCAGGACGGGCGTGCTGAGCCTGTTGTGGGGTGCGCTGCTGTTCGTGAATGTGCGCGACGTGTGGATGATCACCGCGGCCGGCGCCGTGCTGTTGCTGTTCTCGATCGTGTTCGCCAAGGAAATGCGCGCGATCCTGTTCAGCCGCTTCCTGGCCGGCGCGACCGGCGTTCACCAGCAGCTTGTCTATATCCTGTTCCTGGCGCTGTGCGGGTTGGTTGTGACGGTCAATCTTCAGACGGTGGGCGGCCTGATGATCTTCGCGCTGATCGCCAATCCTGCCGCGGGCGCATTGCAGCTCGGTCGAGGGTATCGGTCGATCTGCTTCTTGGCGGCGGGGATGGGCGGGATCAGCGCGTTGGGCGGTCTGCTGATGGCCTACGAGCTCGACCTCCCAACCGGGGCATGCATCGTGCTGGTCTCGACCGCACTGTTCTTGCTGTGCGTTCTGTGGCGGCGGGTGCAGGGGCAATGGGGTCACGGGGAATAGGCCCCCGTCCGCGCATCACCGTGCGTGCGGCACGCCGCGCCATCGGCTTGATTCAACCACAGCGGGTAGATAGCATGACGGTGTGATGCCGTTTTGAGGGATTCGGCCGATGGGTTTTGCCGACGTTGACGAGCAGATGGCCGTGCTGGAGCGCGGCTGCGAAGGCATCTACACCGAGGCGGAGCTGCGCAAGAAGCTGGCTGAATCGCGCGATCAGAATCGCCCGCTGCGGATCAAGCTGGGGCTGGACGTGACCGCGCCCGACATCCACCTGGGGCATACGGTGGTGCTCGGCAAGATGCGCCAATTCCAGGATTTGGGTCACAAGGCGGTGTTGATCATCGGCGACTATACGACGATGGTGGGCGACCCGTCGGGTCAGTCGAAGACGCGGCCTGTGCTGAGCCGCGACGAGATCGAGGCCAACGCGGCGACCTATTTCGCCCAGGCGGGCAAGGTGCTCGACACGAGCGAGACGAAGCTGGAGATTCGACGGAACAGCGAGTGGTTGGACGGCCTGAATCTGGCGGATGCGTTGAAGCTGGCCGGCAAGATGACGGTGGCCCGCATGCTGGAGCGCGACAGTTTCGAGCTGCGCTACAAGGCCGGCGAGCCGATCTACATCCATGAATTCCTGTACCCGCTGCTGCAAGGACACGACAGCGTCGCGATTGAGTCGGACGTCGAGCTGGGCGGGACGGATCAGACGTTCAACTGCCTCGTCGGGCGCGATCTGCAGACCGACGCCGGGCAGCCGCCGCAGGTGGTGATGATCGGTCCGATCCTGGTGGGCATCGACGGGGTCGAGAAGATGAGCAAGTCGCTGGGCAACTACGTCGGCGTGACCGATCCGCCCAGCGAGATGTTCGGCAAGACGATGCGGATCCCGGACGAGCTGATGGCCAACTGGTTCGAGCTGTTGACGACGCGACCCGTCGATGAGATCCGCACGTTATGTGATCCGGACAAGACGCATCCGCGCGAGGCGAAGGTCGTGCTGGCGCGCGATATCGTGACGCGGTACTACGACGCGGCGACGGGCGATCGCGAGGTAGCACTGTTCGACCGCGTGTTCCGCGACGGCGGGTTGCGGGATGACATCCCCGAGGTGACGTTGCGTCAGGCGGACGTCGACGGCGACGGTTTGATGCCGGGCAAGTTGCTGAAGCTGCTGGGCCTGGCCGGTTCGGCCAGTGAGGGCGGTCGATTGGTCAAACAGGGTGGGGTGTCGATCGACGGCGAGAAGCTGTCCGATCCGCAGGCCAAGATCTCGCCGGCCGACGGGATGGTCGTCCGCGTCGGCAAGCGACGGGTGGCGAGGGTCAAGCTGGCGTAGTCCGGCGACGAGGCGGTCGATGCGTGGATTGCCCAGACTAGACGATCCGGTTCGATACGCGGGTCTGTACGTGTTCGATTTCGGCGACAGTGTGGCCGTGGGCTACACGGCCGCCGAGATCGCCGTGTTGTTGGAGAGCGAGACGTACGCCGACGGCAAGGCGTACAAGATCCATCGCGCGTACCCCGACGGTCGGTTGGAGCTGAAGGGGGTGCCCGCGCCGCGATTCCGCATGGAGGACGGGTTCTTCTTCTACCGGTCGACGCCATCGGCGGCGCGGGGGGACTTCGATGAGCTGAAGCGACTGGCCGATGCGACACCGCCGCCGTGTCGGTGCAAGCTGCACCTGGCGACGATGCCGGGCGCGACGGCGCCGAACGTCGTGGCGTTGATCTACCCGGCCGAGTATGCCGACGAGATGAGCGCGTGGTTGGAGCGGATAGGCTATGCCGGCGGTGATCTCGTCGAGGGCGGTATCAGTCAGGTGACGGGGTACTACGAGTCGCGGGCGACGCGGTTGGATCAGCATCAGATGTGGGGCACGCTGGATGGGACGTCGCGGCCGGCGGATGAGGTGTTGGCCACGACGCACGTGGCGGTGCAGCGCTAGCGAGGGTCGGTGGCAACATGCGGCAGTCCTCGGACAGGTCCAACGAGAAGGGCGGCTGGGTCTGGCAGCGGCTGATCCTGGCGGTGATCGAAGCGTGGACGGTCGTTCGTGGTCGATGGCGGCGGCGGGTGGATGCGGACGAGGTCCGTAGGCACCTGTGGTCGAGCAACACGAAGCGCATGGGAATTCGGTTCACCGAGCGCGTCCGGGACGCGTGGCGCAGCCGGTGGATCCGGCTTCACGCTGACAACGAGGAATAACAGAAGGGCAGATCATGGCAAAGGTCTACAAGTTCGGGTTGGTCGGCACGGGGTTCATCGGGGGCGTTCACGGCGATGCGATCGACAGCATGCCGAACGCGGAGATGGTGGCGTGTGCGGATCCGGTGGAGGCGGCGGCCAAGCGGTTCGCCGAGCAGCACAAGTGCGACTACCACACCGACGTCGACGAGATGATCCGGCGGGACGACATCGACGTGATCACGATCGCCACGCCGTCGGGGCTACACATGGAGCCGGCGGTGGCCGCGGCCGAGGCCGGCAAGCACGCCATCGTCGAAAAGCCCCTCGACATCACGCTC
>CAYOGX010000156.1:0-8034 GCA_964403235.1 uncultured Planctomycetales bacterium
CAAGGACATCTGCAAGGTGTTCGCCTACAGCATGGACCCGCAGGGGCGCGTCGTGACACGTGCGCGTCTGACGCGACTGGGCAAGACGTCGGGGACGTATGAAGGTGTTTTCTCGCCGGCGCGGGTTGGCAGCTACGCGGCGCGGGTGGATTCATCGTTGGTGCGTGCGGGACAGAAGCCGGCGGCCGCGATGATCCACGTCGAGCCGGCGGGGCGGGAGATGCGTCAGCTCGAGCCGGACCACGAGACGTTATCGCGGTTGGCGAGTCGAACGGGGGGATTGGCCGTCGGTCTGGACGGCATTGACCGGATCGCCGAGCAGATCGAGGACCGCAGCGTCGAGGTACCGGACGACATCGGCGAGCCGCTGTGGGACACCAAGTTGGTGCTAGCGCTGTTCGTGCTTATAATTGGTGTGGAATGGATACTTCGCAAGGCGCTGGGACTGGTCTGAGCGCCACAAGCGGGCTGTGTCATCGAGTCGCCCGGCCCTGTGGGGGTCGGGCTGTTTCGTTTGGACACTGCGGATGGCCGATCAGCAATTCCTAGACCGATTGCGGGCCCTGCGGCGGCGAATCAAGGCGCTGCTGATCGTCGACGGGGTGGGGGTGGCCGTGTCGGCGGGGCTGATCGGCGTGATCGTTGCGGCGGTGGTCGACTACCTGATGTGGCTGCCCGCGGTGGCGAGGCTGATCGTGGCGGTGGGGTTGTGCGCGGGTTTCGGGCTGACGGTCTGGGTGCGGGTGGTTCGTCCGATCATCGTTCGGGTGGCGCTCGGCGAGATCGCGGCGGTGTTGGATGCGCGGTTCGCGGTGCTGGAGGATCGGTTGGCCAGTGCAGTGAGTTTCGCGCGGGCGCCGTCGGGCGCGAGCGTTGCGATGGTAGAGCGTGTGTTGGCCCAGGCCGACGAGGCGGCGAGGCGCCTGCCGTTGGATTCGGTGATCCGGTGGCGACGACCGGCGCTGATGGTGGCTGTTGCGCTGGTGGCCGGTGGCGGGGCGGCCGGTGTGGCGGCGGCGGCGCCGTGGTTCGTGACGACGGGTTTGCAGCGGTACGTCCGGCCGTTCGGTCCGGCCGAGTGGCCTCGGCGGGTCCTGATCGAACCGATGACGGGCAACGCCAAGCGACCCGTGGGCGGATGGTTCGAGGCGAGCGCCAGGGTCGCCCGTGGGCGTAGTGATTCGCTGCGCGCGTTCGTTCATGCCGAGACGGATGACGGCCGGCGCTCGAGCCAGGCCATGACCTATGACGCGAAGGGCGGACGGTATTTCCATTCGTTCAAGGATCTCCGGCAGGGGTTCAGGTACTGGTTCGAGGCGGGTGACGACTCGACTGTCGACCGGGGCGGCGTGTTTGAGGTGACCGTCGTGCCTCGGCCGGCGGTGATGGAGGCGGCGTTGGCGCTGACCGATCCGCCGTACGTGGCCAGCTCGAGATCCCGAACGGTTGTGCTGCAGGATGCGCCGGTGTCCGTGGTTGCAGGCAGCCGCGCTCGGTTGACCGTTGTTGCCAGCAAACGACTGGTCCAGAGCCAGGCGGGGCGATCGCGCGTGACGTTGACCCTGCCCGGCGGGGATCGGATGGACATGGCACCGGCCGACAGCGACGAGCCAGGCCGACGGTTCATAGCCGCGTTCGACGTCAAGGCCGGTGGTCAGATGACCGTGCACCTGGTGGACGAGAACGGGTTCGACAATCTCGGCGGGACGACGTACGCGCTGGCGGTTCGGGAGGACGAGCGGCCGCACGTCGTCATCGTCGAGCCGCAGGCAGTCACGGAGGTAACGCCGTCGGCGACGCTGGGAGTGGTCATTTCCGCGGACGATGATTTCGGCGTATCGAAAGTGGCGGTCGAGACGGCGGTCGATCGGAACCAGGCGGCCGAACCGACGGTGTTCGACCTGACCGATCGGATTCAATCGCGTCGAACGGGCGGGCGATGTGTGGCGTCGGTCCAGTGGGACTGGGATCTGCGGCCGATGGCACTAAAGCCCGGCGAGGTGGTGACGTACCGGGCGTCGGCGCTGGACAACTACGAATTGGGCGGTCGTCGCCACGAACCAGCGCGGTCGGCCGAGATGCGGCTGAAGGTCATCTCGGCGGACCAACTGGCGCATCGCGTTCGGGACGAGTTGATGTTGCTGAAGGGCGCGCTTCGCCAGTTGCTGGGCGCGCAGGAGACCGTGTCGGATGAGGTCGGGACGATCGAGAACGAGACGGACGAGACCAAGGGTCTGAGCGACTTGGCGCGTGAGGGTCTGATGAACCTGGTTGGTCGTCAGACGCGTCTGGCGGGTCGTGCGCGGTATCTGGGAGGGCGATTCGAGAAGGTGGTCAAGCGGCTGGACGCGAACCGGAGTCGGGACGCCGACGTCCGGGGGCGGAGCAGGGACGCGTCGCGACGGTTGGCGTCGCTGTCGGCGGGGCCGATGGCGGAGGCGGCGGATCGACTGCGGCAAGGGGCGCAGGTGGCTGTGCCGGCTGGACAGACCAAATCGATGGCGGAGGCGCGTCGGCGTCAGAAGGCGGCGGCCGATGAGCTGCGGTCGCTGCTGGCGGGCATGGAGCAATGGGGGGATTTCCAGGACGTGGTCAGGCACGTGCAGCAGTTGTTGGATCAGCAGGAACGTCAGACCGAAGGGACGCAACGTCTGGGCCGGCGGACGTTGGGCCGCCGACCGGAGGAGCTGTCGGCGAAACTGGCGGCCGAGCTGAAACGGCAGGCGCGTCAACAGCGTCGGTTGGCGGGGGACCTGGTTCGTCTGACCGAGAACATGGCCCGGCTGGCCAAGGCGATTCGGTCGAGCGACGCGGCAGCCGCGGCTGCGCTCGACGACTCCGGTCAGGCGGCCGCTGCGTCCCGGGTGGACGGCAAGATGAACGAGGCCGCCGACGCAATCGCCCGCAACCGGATGGCCCAGGCCCAAGCGGCCGAGCGGGCGGCTGAAGACGGGTTGCGCGAGATGCTGGCCAGGCTCGAGCGTCGGCAGATGCAGCAGTTGGAGGCGCTGAGCAAGCGGCTGGCCGGGGCGGTGGAGAAGGTCCAGACGCTGCTGGCGGATCAGAAGAAGCTGCTGGAGCGGACAAAGGGTTTGGGGGCGGGGCAGGAGGATGCGGCCCGCCGGGATGAGCTGGCCCGGCGTCAGCAGGGCCTGAGTCGTGCCGCCGGGGCCGTCGCCGACGAGGTGGCCAAGGTCGAGCGGGGGGCACGGCCGGCGCGGGGGATCCGACGTGCGGGCGGGCGGATGAATCGAGCGGCCGGCCAACTGGGCCAGGCCCAGCCCGACAAGGCTGCGGAGGAGCAACAACAGGCCGTTCGTGAGCTGGCTGAGGCGCTCGAGACGCTCGAGAAGCTTCGCGCGCAAGCCGAGGCCGAAATGGCCGCCAAGACACTGGCGGCCCTCACCGACCAGATGAAGGCGCTCCGCGACCGTCAGGCCGAGGCGAACAAGCGGCTTGACGTGCTCGCCAAGGGACGACCCGCGGGCCGGGAGCTGTCCCGGGTCGAGCTGCGGCGGCTAGACAAGCTGGCCGACGAGCAACGCGAGATTGCCGAACGACTGGAGAAGCTCCGCGTTCGTGTTGAGACGGCGCGGGTCTACGACTGGGTCATGCGGCGGATCGGATCGGACATGGCGCGGCTGGCTGGGCGATTCGACCAGCGGCGGGTGGACACGGAGAGCACGAAGCTGGCAGCGGGGATCCTGGTGCAGTTGGGCCATCTGCTGGCGGGGTTGGAGCAGGAGCCGCCCGATGATGCAGGCAAGAAGGATCGCTTCGCCGAGGGGGGCGGCGGCCGAGGCGGCCCGACGAAGGACAAGCCGGTGCCGACGGTGGCGGAGCTGGTGGTCCTCAAGGCGATGCAATCGGAGGTGAATCGCCGCACGCAGCAGGCGGACCTGAAAGCGCAACTGACCGAAGAGGTCACCGAGGGACAGTTGGAGGACCTCCGTGAGCTGGGAAGCGAGCAGGAGCAGATACGAGCGCTGGCCGAGCAGATGGTTCGGCGGGTGAGGCGATAGGGAGTGAAGGTGTCATGAGGACCTGCGTTGTTCTGATCGCTGTGCTGGTCGGTGGACCGTCGGTTTGGGCCGGTGGCGCGACGCGTCCGGCCACGGCACCGGCGGGCAAGGTCGGCGAGGCGGACGCGGCGTTGATCCGCAAGCTGCTCCGTGACGCGACCGGGCGGGGCGAGGGTCCGGCGATGGAGCGGGTGCTGAATGGGATGCGGGCCTCGCGGATCAAACTGTCAGTGCAGTTCGACGCGGGGGGCGACACGCAGAAGATCCAGCGAGGGATCGTTCGCGACCTGGCCGAGGCGATCGCGGAGGCGTGGCGATCGCAGCGCTCGCAGCCGACAACGAGCAGGAGCCCGTCGGGCGAGCGTCGCCGCCGTCATCGCAAGCAAGCGACGTCGGCTCAGGCGGGGGCGCAACAGACGGGTCCGAGTCGGCCGAAAGCGGATGAAAGCGCGACCCACGGCGTGCCGACGACGGGACCGGCCCGGCTGCGCGGTGCGATGCGCGAGCTGCGTCGGGGCTGGGGTCGCCTGCCCGCGCGGGACCGGGACCAGGTGGTGCAGGGATTCGGGCAGGATTTCCTGACGAAGTACCGTGAGTGGATCGAGCGCTACTATCGGGCGCTGGCTGGACCGGAAGAAGAATGACGGGCCTTCGTGACTGTGCGGTACGCGTCGGGCGTGTTTCGAATCGAGGGCGAACGCGAAACGTGACGAGGAATCGGGCGACAACGTGGATCGCCTGTCTGATGGCGGGAGTCACGCCGTTGCCGGTTCGTGCGGCACGATCCGTAACGACCGCACCCACCGTTCCTGAAATCACGCCGCGGGTGGACGCGGCCGTCAACAAGGGCCTGGCCTGGCTGGCGGAACGTCAGAAGCCCGACGGGTCGTTCGGCAGCGGTTCGCACTACGGCAGGCACGTGGGAATCACGGGGCTGGCGTGCATGGCGTTCATGTGCGACGGGCACCTGCCGGGCCGGGGCGCGTACGGGCACGTGGTTGGCAATGGGCTGAAGTTCGTTCTGAGCTGCGCCGGGGAGAGCGGGTTGCTGGCGGCTGAGACGTCGCATGGGCCGATGTACGGTCACGGGTTCGCGGCGCTGTTTGTGGCGGAGGTATACGGGACGCTGCCCGAACCGGAGTTGCGGGACAAGCTCCGCCGGGCGGTTCGGCTGATCGTGCGGACGCAGAACGATCAGGGGGGCTGGCGGTACCAGCCGGTCAAGAGCGATGCCGACATCAGCGTGACGATCTGCCAGGTCATGGCGCTTCGGGCGGCGCGGAACGCGGGTATCGCCGTGCCGAAGTCCACGATCGACCGGGCGATCCAGTACGTGCGACGCAGCCAGAACCCGGACGGCGGGTTCCGGTACATGCTGACGCCTGGCGCGTCGGCGTTCGCGCGTTCGGCCGCGGGGGTGGCGGCGCTGTACTACGCGGGCGTCTACGAGGACGAGGCGATCGAGCGCGGGTTGGCGTATCTGCACCGGTACCCGCCCGGGGTGCGGGGTCGACGCGCCCCCCATTACTACTACGGTCATTACTACGCGGTCCAGGCGATGTTCCTGGCCGGGGGCGAGCACTGGGACAAGTGGTGGCCGGCCGTTCGGGATGATCTGTTGACCCGGCAGGAGGATGAGGGGAACTGGCGGGGCGAGGCCGGCGAGGAATACGGCACGGCCATGGCCTTGATCATCCTACAAGTGCCGAAACGGCTGCTGCCGATCTTCCAACGATAGCGATGACGCATTCAGTGGCACTGGGCTTGCGATGGGGGCTGTGGGTCGGACTGATGTTGACGTCCGACGGCAGGGCGGCCTCGGGGACGGCAGGTCCGGAGGTTCGGGTCCGAACGGTCGAGATTGGGGACGGGTCGGGCCGGCTCGAGTCGTTCAGCCTGGCTGACGGGCTGGTGCTGGCCGTCCGGGGATCCGACACGATCAAGGCCGGTGCGGCTGACGTGGTCTGGATCCGCACGAACCGGCCTCGACGAACGCCGGACGCCGAGTCGATCCGGTGGGAGTTGAGCGACGGCGACGTTCTGTACGGACGACTCGTCGGCGGCAACGAACGGGTGGTAACGCTTCGTCGCGAGGATCTGGGGACGTTCGACCTGCCGATCACACGGGTGCGGGCGCTGATCACGCCCGCGGGTCGGTCGGTTCGGGACGGGCAGGCGGTGCGGGTCGGCGATGGTGCCGTCCCGGCGTTGACCCGGCCGGCGGCCGAGAACGACGAGGTGCTGCTGGCCAACGGCGATCGGCTGACAGGCGTGATCGAACGGGTCGATCCGAACGGCATCGCGCTGGAGACCGACGACGGACCGATGACGATAGGGGTCGATGTGGTGCTGTCGGTCCGTCTGGCACGTCTTGGTCGGGCCACCACGCAGGCTGGGTTGGGCGAACCCCTCCGCGCGAAATTGACGCTCGCCGACGACTCGATCTTGACGGTCACGCGCTTGCAGTGGCGGGGGCAGGAGGTGGGGCTGGAGCTGCACGGTGGAACCAAGCTTGTGCGGCGGACGCTCGGGTCGGATCACGTGTTGAGGGTTGAGGTCCTGGGCGGGCGGTGGCGGTGGCTGTCGGAGATGCGGCCGATCGTTGCCGAACACACGCCGCTGCTCGACGTGCGTCGACCGCATCGGCGGGATCGAAACGTGTTGGGCGGACCGATCCGGATCGGCGGGCGTCGGTACGAACGGGGCATCGGCGTTCACAGCCGGTCGCGACTGGTCTGGCGGCTGGACGATCGATGCCGGCGGTTCGTCACCGGTTACGGACTGGATGACGCCGGCGGGCCGATGGCCCACGTCGAGGTGGCGGTTTTACTCGACGGCAAGCGTGTCCACCACGCCGCCGACGTCCGTGCCGACGGGAAGATCCGCCAGGTTTCGGTCGATCTGGACGGGGCAAAGCAGCTCGAGCTGCTCGTCGATTTCGGCAAGAACGGCCACGTCCAGGACCGATTCGATTGGGTCGGCCCGGCGATCATCCGACGATGAATAGGATCGGGAGCAGGGGAGACAGCGGCTGTCTGCCAGTACCACAGCATCGCAACGTAGTGCTCTGATGCTGCACCTACCGGCGGCGACTACAGGTACTTCAGGACGGCGAAGCCGCCGACCAGCAGGATCACGAACAGCAGGCACAACAGGTTGAAGTACCGGTCGATGAAGGGCTTGACCACCGGGCCGAACAACCAGAACGACCCGGCCACCAGGAAGAACCGGGCCGACCGGCTGACCGTCGAGGCGATCAAGAACACCACGAAGTTGATCTTAAACACGCCGGCCGTGATGGTGATCACCTTGTAGGGCAAGGGCGTGAACCCGGCGGTGAAGACCACCCAGAAGTTATAGCGATCGTATTTCTGGCGAACCTTGCTGTAGGTGCCGTAGTGGACGTCCTTGATCTCGTCGGCGGGGACCGAGACGGTCTCGTGTGAAGGGAGCTGCACCTGCCATGGTTGGTTCTGATCGCCGGGCGTCTCGACGATGCCCTCGATCTGTTTGTCGCCGGCGCAGACGATGGCGTCGCGGGAGAACCCGGGTACGTGATCGAAGAACCAGTTGTCGACGGCCCCCCAGGCACCGAACCCGATTAGATAACCGAGCATGCCCCCGAGGATCGACGCGACCGAGCAGGCCAGGGCAAAACGGAACCACTTGACGCGATTGCCCAGCACCAGGGGCGCCAGCAGGACGTCGGGCGGCACGGGGAAGCAGCTCGATTCGGCGAAGGACAAGACGAACAGGGCCAGGCCCCCGTAGGGGGTGTCGGCCCAATGGAGGACCCAGTCGTAGAGGCGGCGGTGGAGGTGCCATCGGGGGACGATCGTGGCCGCCGAACCGAGGGCGGGCGGCTTATCTTTGGCTGTTTTCTCTGTGGGCGATTCTTGTTGGTTGATCGTCGGGCCTCCTCAGGTCGGACTATGGTACAGGGTTTAGGTCCCTGCGTCTTCATCGGCCGGCATGCACGTCCGGCTTGCGAGCCGTCCAGGTTTTGGCGGCA
>CAYOGX010000157.1:0-8033 GCA_964403235.1 uncultured Planctomycetales bacterium
TTCGTCGGTCGAGCAGTGAAGAAGGGTATATAGCGCAATCAGCGCGCGCTGACCGTCAGACAGTTCGTCGAAGTCAAAGATCATCGGCTCTTGTCGTTCATCCGATCTCTGCGTGATCTTCAGGACACGAACGGCTTGGCCTTCGTGCGTCGTGTTTATCGCGTCGAGGCCTTCGATGATCCCGGCCAGCGAACTGCGCGCCTCAGCGATGCCCTCGCTCCTCTCTTGCGCCAGGTGTCGATACCATGACGCGAAGTTCTTCAGATCAAACGCTGGCTGCGGTTCTTCCGTTTCCGACCGCGCCGTCATGCGGCGCGGGTCGAGATGAACGCAGTACACACGGCTGATTCTGTTCTTGAACCAAGTGAGGCGCTGGTTGTCGGGTCTTTCGGAGAGCCCCGCCACACCCGATCGAGTCCAGTCCAGTCCGATGGCCGGGCCCTCGGAGAAATCGTCACGATAAAGCCGACCGTCGCCCTTAGCTGCCCAAAACAGCCGATGGTCGTTGAAGCTGAGCTCCTCAAGACTGACACGGGAGCTCTCATGCCTCACGTCCTGTTCAATCTGGAGCTGATAATGGTAGTGCCCGCCGTTTCCGTCGAGATCCAGTTCAAAGCTCTGGGTGTTGCGCGTCTGCCATCGGGTTAGAGAACGGCTTGGAAACAGCGATGTGGTTGTCTGTCCTTGAGTTGCGAACTGCTTCAGCAGGAGCAGAACTTCGAAGACGGTCGACTTACCGGTTCCGTTCTCGCCCAAGAGAAGCTGCAACGGCTTGGCGTGGAACTCGAAATTGACCAGACACTTGTAGTTGTCGACGTAGAGGCGCCTCAGCATGGGTCGTCCTCCCACGGTCTTCGCCCGAAATGGCCCCTGACAAATCCGCGATGCCTCGCTGCTGGAGCAGCCAACACAAAGCGCATTCTAGCAGATGTCGATTCGGATGGCTACGGTGGGTCGCTGGGTACGACTGATCGCGACGTCGAGCAGGCGCAAGTGTAGACCTCGTACGTCCTGCAGGTCCACACTTTCTTGAGTACGTGGGGGTGCGTGCGAACCCATTGGCGACGGGCGTCGTCGCGCGGTCTGCCGCCGCGCGATACGACCAGATGGGTGATGCGCCGGGTCCGCAGGGCGTTGAGCAGGTCGAAGAGAACGCCCGGCTGGTCGATCCAGGTCCTACGTCCCGAGACGATCGTGAAGGCGTTGGCGTTGTGGACGTAGACGGTGGCGTCGTCGGGGAGGGTGGTTCGGGCCTGCCGTGCGATGTCGACGAACTGGGCCCAGACGCGATCGGCGTAGGGAGACGTTTCCTGCCGATAGACGGCCGCAGCCAGATCGACGGCGGCGGCGCCCAGCCAGACACAGGCGAGGATCGGGCCCGTCCGGCCCAACCGCAGCCACCATCGGCTGGAACGCACCGCGGCCCCCACCACCAGTATGAACATCGGCGCCAGCGGAACGAAGTACCGGGCGCTCCCGCCGGTGCTGAACCACGATAGCAACCCCAACGTGACAAAGACGTACAGGTGCAGGGGCCAGAAACGTCGCCAGGCCGTGACGATCAGGGCGACGATCACCAGCGTGGTCAGTACCAACGCGACGAACGCGCCGCCGGGCCGATCGCGAAGCCGCAACGTGTGGACTAGCGGGAGGGTCTGGTCGGGGATCCGGTAGATCAGGCCCCAAGCGACGTTCTCGTAGATCTGCTGGGCCAGCCGTCTGGGCGTGATCAGTCGCGAATTCGGGTCGTTGGGGGTTTCCTGGAACAGCATGCGGAACTGGTTGATGGCGTCGAGCGATTCGGCCTGGACGCGGCTGTTGCGGACGGCCCATGCAGCGGTCGGCACGATCGAGATCAGGACGAAGACGGCGTAACGGACGGCCACGGGCCGGCGGTCGCGTGTCTGGATCCGGCGGACGGCCCCCAACGGCGTGATCACCAGCAGCAGGGCGAGGCCCTTGATCAGCGCCCCGTAGCCGATGACGGCCCCCGCCGCGCACCACCATGACCAACGTCCGGGATCCCGCAGCACCCGTTGCACCAGATACAAGGCAGTGGCGGAGACCGCGAACGTCGGTACCTCGCTCATCACCTGATGGCTGAACCAGAAGTAGTGTGCCGAACACGCCGTAGCGGCCGTCGCCCAGCCGGCCAGTCTAGTGTCGGTCAGATCGCGGATCAGCAGATAGAAGAACATCAACCCCACCAACCCGATCGCGCACATCAGCCACTTGATGGGTAGCAGGTTGAGCCCGAACACGCGGATCACCGGCGCGATCAACAGCGGCAGTCCGGGCGGCCAGGTCTTGTGGGGGATGTATTGATCGGGGTTCAGGCAGCGGGTGTAGCCACGCCCGTCGGCGATCGAGCCGGCCAGGCCGATGTAGGCCTCGCTGTCGTCGCAGTTGAACGGGGTCAGATCCGGCCGGGCGTTGGGAAACGCGACGTACACGCAGACGACGATCAGGCCGATCGCCGGCCACGGCCAGCGGCGGGTTGTGCCGCGACGGACTTGATCGCAAGCGTCGTCCATTGATCGTTCGCCGGACAAAACGGACGTTCGACGGTTCGCCTGGCGGACGACGACCGCGTCAGAGCGCATCCCGATCCACATACCGACGGGTGGCACGGTCAGGCGAGCCGACGAAGTCGGCGTAGCCTGGCCGTGGGGATACGCATGGCCTGGGCCACATGGCCAAGGCTCGATCCTAACGGATCAGTCCTTGACCATGCCACCCGATCGAGCAGAACGCGCGGTCGATGGGTCGCCAGAACAACAATCACAGTGTCATCATATCGCCGCTCCTGTTTGACACCAGTCCAATCGCGCGGGATACAATACGACCGTGTCCGAACCATTGCCCATGACGCGTCAGACCATCCGCGAGATCGACCGCATCGCGATCGAGCAGATCGGCATCCCCGGCGTCGTGCTGATGGAGAACGCGGGTCGCGGGGCTGCGCGGGTGGTCCTGGAACTGCTCGACGATCCCGCCGCCGGTCGCGTAGCCGTCGTCTGCGGTCCGGGCAACAACGGTGGCGACGGGTTCGTCATCGCACGGCATCTGCACAACGAGCGCGTTGAGGTCACTGTGTATCTGGCCGTCGACGCGTCGCGATTGGCCGGCGACGCGCGGATCAACTACGAGATCGTGCGACAAATGGATCTGCCGATCCGGCCGATGCTGACGGCTGAGCAACTGGAGGAAGGGATCGCCTCGATGCGGGATTGCCGCGTCGTCGTCGACGCGCTGTTGGGTACGGGGTTCGCCGGTCAGGTTCGGCCGCCGTTCGACGCAATCATCCGGCAGGTGAACGGGTTGACGGACCCCAAGATCGTCGCCGTCGACGTCCCGTCGGGATTGGACTGCGATACGGGCCAACCGAGCAACGCGACCGTTCGGGCGGATGTGACGGTGACGTTTGTGGCACCGAAGGTGGGTTTCGGCGAGCCAGCCGCGGCCGATTACGTGGGCCGAGTCGTCGTGGTCGACATCGGCGCGCCGCGTGAACTGGTACCGGGACGTTAGCGGGTGCCGGCGCCGTTCCTGGCGTCGGCACGGGCAAGCCCCAACCCTGAAGGATTGGAGCTTGCCCATGGCACCCGCTGCGATACTGTCCCGGGTGAAACGCTATCTGTGTCGACGGCGGGTCGCGTCAGCCGGTTACCATATGGAGGCGAATGTGATGAGTGCACCAGCCGATCTCGAGCCGCTGGCCATCGACGGCGGTGAGCCTGTTCGGACCGAGCCGTTGCCGTTCGGGCCGCACGGCATTCACGACGTCGGTGACGAGGAGATCGCCGCCGTCACGAAGGTGCTGCGTCGGCGGAAGATCTTCCGTTATCTCGAGCGGACCGACGAGGAAGGCACGAGCGAGGCGGCGCAGCTCGAGCGCGCGTTCTGCGAGTTCACCGGCTGTGCGTACGCGATCGGCACGACCGGCGGGACGACGGCGCTCATCGCCGGGCTGGTGGGTATCGGCGTGAACGTGGGCGACGAGGTGATTATGCCCGCCTACACGTACATCGCCACGCCGTCGGCCTGTCTGACCGTCGGGGCCATCCCCGTCATCGCCGAGATCGACGGGTCGCTGACGATCGACCCGGACGACGTTCGCCGCAAGATCACGCCGCACACCAAGGCGATCCTCCCGGTCGACATGATCGGGCTGCCGTGCAAGATGGACGAGATCATGGCCATCGCCCGCGAGCACGATCTGCGGGTGTTGGAGGACGTCGCCCAGGCGTGCGGCGGGCGGTACAAGGGCCGACCGTTGGGCAGCATCGGGAACGCCGGGACGTTCAGCTTGCAGCACTACAAGATCATCACCAGCGGCGAGGGCGGCATGGTGGTGACGAACGATCAGGAGACGTACTACCGCACGGCCTGCCGGCACGACTCGGCCATGTGCTTCTGGGACCCCCAGATGGCGTTCAAGCCGTTCGCCGGCGAGAACTTCCGTATGTGCGACCTCCGCGGCGCGCTCGGGTTGGTGCAGTTCGGCAGGATGGCGGGCATCCTGGACCACACGCGCCGGATCAAGCGCCGGATCCTCGACCAGATCCGCGACCTGCCGATCCTTCGCCCCTGTCCCGTCAACGACGAGGACGGCGACTGCGGCATCAGTCTGGTGCTGACGACGGATTCGGTCGAGCTGTCCCGGCGCGTCAGCGAGGCCCTGACGGCCGAGGGCATCGGCAACGGCACGAAACACAACGAGGGCTTTCCCGACCGGCACATCTACTGCTACTGGGACTACGTGATGGACAAGCACTCGCACGACGCGAGCGGCTGGCCTTGGACGTGCCCGCAGTACAAGGGCAACGTCGCGTATTCCCGCGACATGTGCCCACAGACATTGGACGTCCTGGGTCGGGCCATCTCGATCGGCATCACGCAGCGTTTCACGGAGTCCGATGCCGACGACGTCGCCCGCGCGATTCGCAAGGTCGCCGTCGGTCTGAGCGCCAAGGAAGCCTAGATCCACCGGCAGCTTGTGTGCCCCATCAAGAAAAGGATGCGCGCTCATGAATCTCAGCAAACGGTTCATCGTCTCGCCGGACACGAAGGTCAAGCTGTCGGAGTGGGACCCGGACGATACGGCCGGTTTCGCCAAGAAGAAACAGGCCAAGGCGATCATGGCCAAAAACCTCAAGCGCCAGGCCGAGCTGCAATACCTTCTATACGCCGAGAGCAAGCGGGCCGTGCTGGTCGTGCTCCAGGCGATGGACGCCGGCGGGAAGGACGGCACGATCCGACACGTCATGGGCCCGCTGAACCCACAAGGCTGCCCGGTGACGTCGTTCAAAGCGCCCAGCGAACAGGAACGCGCCCACGATTTCCTGTGGCGGGTCCACCGGGCCGTCCCGCCCAAGGGCGCGATCGGTATCTTCAACCGGTCGCACTACGAGGACGTGTTGATCGTCCGTGTGCACGACCTGGTGCCCAAGTCCGTCTGGTCGAAGCGGTACAAGCAGATCAATGCGTTCGAGCGGGGCCTGGCCGACAACGGCGTCCACATCCTCAAGTTCTACCTGCACATCAGCAAGGACGAGCAGCTCGAGCGCTTCAAGGCCCGCCTGGAGGACCCGGCCAAGCACTGGAAGGCCAACCCGAAGGACTTCGAGGAACGCCGCTACTGGGACGACTACATGAAGGCGTTCGAGGACGCGCTGAGCAAGTGCAGCACCACGCACGCCCCGTGGTTCATCATCCCGGCGAACAAGAAGTGGTTCCGCAATCTCGCCGTCTCGCAGATCCTCGTGGAAGCGCTCGAAAAGCTGGACATGGCGTTCCCCGAGCCCGAGTTCGACGTCTCGAAGATCGAGGTCAAGTAGAAGCGTCAGCGGGCTCGGATCGAACGCGGCGCCGGGTACGGGACTGAGGAAGCTCAAGTCTCGCCAAGGGCGCGGATCACGTACGGCGCCAGCCAGTCGGCGACCTTGGCTGCCCCCGTGGGCGACAGATGCACCCCGTCGGTCGTGAGCGAATCGGCCAGGTAGCGGGCGCCGAGGAGTTCCAAGCAGTACCACCACCGCAGTCGGGATTCTGGGACGAGGATGGCCGCGTTGCGCCGAGCAGCCCTTCTACAGATGCCGGCGTACGGGTTCCAGATCAGTCCGCTGGGGACCTCGACGATGACGAGCCTCGTGTCGCTCGCGGCGAGGCGCGACACGACCTCCTCGAAATGGGCTGCGAATTTCCTCCGCGGCGTACCGTCCAGGTAGTCGTTCCCGCCAATGAATAGCAGTACGGCCGTCGGACGGCGGGAGAGCACGTCCTTGCTGAGCCTGGCTAGCAGATCGCCCGTGCGGTTGCCGGCGACGCCCGCGTTGATGACCGTGCACCCCAACCGTTCGCGGAGGCGGGCGACGTAAGTGCCGTCGTCCGAGCCCGGTGTGAGGCCGGAGGTCAGACTGTCTCCCGCGCAAACGAGAACGGCTTCCGAGGGCACGTCCCAACCAGATCGGGAGCGGAACGGCCAGCTGGTAGGCCTTAAGAGCAAGGCTACCGAGGCAAACCAGACGACCGCCACGGTAGGCAGGGCCAACTTGGTCGACCACCATGAACGGCTGCGGAGCCACCAGAGCGACGCGAAGACCGCAACCCAAGGCAGGCACCAAGCGGGATCGAGCGCAGTCCGCAGGACCAGGACAACCACGGACCCGACGATCAACGTCCCGTCACGGTGCATGACCTCCGACCATCGACGGGACGTCGGCCAGGCCAACACCATCCCCGCCAGGCCGCAGGGCACCCACAACCACCGGTATGGCAAGAACAGAAATGGGACAAGCAGCGCGGTCCAGACACCCGATCGCCACCTGCGCCTCTTGGGAGCGTCTCTCACGCCTTTGGGCGCCGCATTGGGCGACTCGCGTTCCGCCAAGACCATTCGCCACGCTCCCTTGTTGGTCCCTCCGGCGCTCCTCCCCTTGGATATGACGTTCCCCGAGCCCGAGTTCGACGTCTCGAAGATCGAGGTGGCGTAGTGGTGTGACACGCTTCCCATCGGGCGCCGCGCGTCGCGGTGGCTATCGGTCGCCGATCCCAACCGGGATGGCGGTGGCGCGAACGGCCTGCCCGAACTCAACGACGTTGACGGACGACCGGGCGTCGGATCATTGTGCCAGTCCCTCGACGATCCTTCGCGTCGCGGCGGGCCGGTCGGTGATGATGCCGTCGACGCCCATCTCGACCACCCGTTTGATATCCTCGGTGTCGTTGACGGTCCAGGCCCAGACGCGGAAGCCCTCGGCGTGCAGGCGCTTGACGTCCCGTGGCTTCAGGTCCTTGTGTTCCCAGCCGACGACGGCGGCGCCCGTTTGCTTGATCTGGTCGATCTTCGTCTCGTCGAGCTCCTTGCCGCCCAGTGCGCCCAGGACGATCTTGGGCTCGAGCTGATGCAGCTCGCTCAGGAACTCCCACTCGAAGGCCTGGACGACGACCTTCTCGACCGCGTCGATCGCCTGGAGGTCGGCCAGGGTCTGGGCGGCCGTCCCGCCCTTGCGCTCGAGCAACGGCACGCTGCCCTCGAGCATGGTCAACGTGGCCTCGTTGAAGGTGGGCAGCTTTTCGCCAACGTACTTGTGGTTCTTCCACGACCCGGCGTCGAGCTGCCGGAGCTCGTCGAGCGTCTTCGTTTCGACCTTGATTTTCTCGCCGCCCCACTTGGCGACCGCGTCGGTCGTGCGGTCGAGTGTGTCGTCGTGGATGACGATCAGCTTGCCGTCCTTGGAGACGTGATAGTCGTCCTCGATCAGGTCGGCCTTTTGCCGGATCGCCAGCTTAAAGGCGGCCAGGGTGTTCTCCGGGGCGTAGGCGCTGGCGCCGCGGTGGGCGATGATGAGGATCCGATCGACCTGGATGATGTCACGTGCCGGCATGATGCGGCTCCCGGACTTGCCCGTGGCGGCGCATCCGGAGCCGGTGGCGAGCCACGCGGCCACAGCCGCCACAACCCCCGTCCACGAGAGAACCCTGCGTATGCACTTATCACTCATTTCCGCTCCCTGGCATGGTGCCGTTGT
>CAYOGX010000158.1:0-7993 GCA_964403235.1 uncultured Planctomycetales bacterium
GGTTGCGGCCGTTGGGAAGGCGCTTGCTGACGGACTCGAGCTCGGCATAGAGCGGCAGCTCGATCACCGAGCCGCCTTCGTCGGCGGAGCGATGGGCGGCCTCCATCACCTCGACGCACCGCAGGCCCTCCCGCCAGGTCAAACACGGCTCGATGCCTTCGGTGATCCAGCGAACGAAGTCGCCGAACTCCTGACGGTAGGCGTGATCGAAGCCCAGGTCGTCGAACCGCTCGACGTGCGGCTCGGGGTCGTCGCGGTGCTGCCAGTACAGGTCCAGGTGCTCGAGGGACGGGACGAACCGCATCCCGCCGTCGCGACAGACCACCATGGGTCCGCCGGCCTCGCGGAACTTCAACATCGGCCAGACGAGCGAGGCGTTGAGCGTCGCGATCGCGCCGGAGCGGAAGCCGAGCGACACGTGCAGCGTGTCGGGGAAATCGTAGCGCGCATCGACGCGCGGCCCGGCCAGCGCACGTACAGTGGCGACGTCGCCGCACATGGCCCGCATCCAGTCGATGATGTGCACGCCGATGACGGGCAGCGTTCCGCCGCACTGCTCGCGCCGCGTCCACCAGCCCTGGTGGTCGTAGGGCCTTGCGTCGTAATAGGCGCACGAGGTGATCGCCAGCGCCGGACCGAGCCAGTCGCGAAGCTCGATCATCCGGCCCCACGGTGGCCGGAGCCGGCGCTTATGGCCCACCATCAATCGAACGCCCGCCGCCTCGCACGCCCGCACCATCTCCCAGCAGTCGGGCACGGTGGTGGCCATCGCCTTCTCGCAGAAGACGTGCTTGCCCGCCCCGGCGGCCGCGACGGCGATCGCCTTATGCGTGTGGTTCGGACTGCTAATCACGACGGCGTCGACGTCGACCTCGGCCAACAGCTTCTCGTGATGATCGAACTCGGGCAAGCGCAGGCCGGTGACCTGGGCGAAGTGGGCACGCCATTCCGGGCTCGGGTCACACACCGCGACCAGCTCGGCGAACGCGTTGACGTACTTGGCGAAGTGCGGACCGAAATCGCCTGTCCCGAACATTGCCACACGGAGCTTGCGGTCTGTCATGACGAATCTCCGTCCGTCGTAACCTGACCCGGTTCAATTCGCCGCTCAAGGCATCGACCACCGGACGACCTCGGTGACGGTCGTACCCGGCGGTTGCTTCAGGTAGGCCGTGATCGCATACGACGTGATCAGGCTGCCGTCGGCCAGTTGCAGCGTCACGGGCCAACCGACGTAGATGTCCGCCGACAACGCCAACTGAATCGGGTGGTCCAGATCCCAGGATTTGCCGCCATCCTTGCTCACGATCGCGTAAGCACCATAGGGCAGGTGGTAGTTGGAATACGTCGCCAGCACGCTGCCGTCCTTGAGCTCGGTCAAATAGACGTGCACCTCGGCAGTATTGACCATGACGCGCGGCTTTGACCAATGCTTGCCGCCGTCGGACGATTCGGTCACCACGGTGTCCTCGAAGCCCTCGCCGTGGGTGCCGGGAATCTGTCTGCGCAGGGCAGCCAGCAGGCGGCCGCTCTTGAGCCGGATCGCCGACACCTCACCAAACGCCGAGTAGGTCCAATCGACGCCGCCTTCGGAAAACCGCCACGTCTTGCCGCCGTCTTTCGAGCGACAGAGCTGCAAATTCGGGCTGCCTTTGCCCTTCCCGCTCCAATCGGTCTTCAGCGCACGAACCATCAACAGCGACCCGTCCGATTCGACGATCATGTTTCTGGGGTAGTCGCTTCCCGGGAGGATGCTCGTTTCCCAGATTCGCCCGCCGTCGCTGGAGCGGGCGATGTAGATCTCGTCTTGCTTGGCGCCGGGGCCGAAGTAGCCCTTCTGGGCGGATAGGACGAGCGAGCCGTTCGGCAACGCGGTCAGACTCGGCTCTTTTCCGAACAGCGGCGTCTTGCCGATTTCCTGCCAGGTGAGCCCTTGATCGGCGGATTCGTGCACGGATATGAGGAACCGCTTCTTGGTCGCGTCCTTCTCGTTGTTGCTCCGGCAGGTGGCCAGCACGAGTCGGCCGTTGGGCAGTTGGGTCATACCGGCCTTGTAGTTCCCACGAGGCCCGACGCGCGTCCTGACCGCGTGCCGCCGCCGCAGAAACGCGACCCGTTGGCGGTCCTGACCGGTGTAGCCCGTGATCGACGTGGGGTACTTTCCGTAATCGTAGCCGCCGAGCAAGACGGCATTGCGCTGCTGATCCGCCTTCGTCTTGCCGATGGCGCGCGTTTCCTGTGCCCGAGCCGAGCCACAGCTCATCACAAGAACGCCCACGCAGGCGAACAGCGACGTCAAGGTCAGCCTTGGCACGATTCGGGTCGATCCGATGGGATTCATCACCATCTCCTTGGCCTTGCGAATGTGATTGATGGGCCTCTCGCTCCCTCGGCTGTCCCGCAGGGACATGACAAGCAATGCGCCGGCCTGCGCGGCCTCAACGATGAAACCGTACTGGGTCCCTCAGGCTCAGCCCTTCGCCAAGGCCTTCCCGTAGGACATGATGATGGCCGCGACGATCAGAACGCCGATGGCCAGGTAGATCTGGCGCCTCGGCGTCCCGACGACGCCACGCCATTCACCGCTGATGAAGCCCACGCCCTGGCTGCCCAGCATTTGGCTGGCCTGCTGCACGCCGAAACCGACGGACGCGCCGAATTCACCCAGAAAGCGCATGCCCTTGCCCATCAGCGCGACGGCCAGCCCGAAGTTGACCCCGACGATGATCGACAGACCCACTTCACGCCAGTTGGCCAGCACGCCCCACGACCGCTTCTTGGTCATGAGGTAGGCCGGATACAGGATATTGACCAGCGCGCCGCCAAGCAGACCCACCGCCCAGACCGCGAAGTTCGCCGGGATCTCGCCGGCCCCGCGCGACTTCATCGCCGCGACGATCGGTCCTTGGCTGTATACAAACGCGAAGCTGATACCGCACGACAGCACGCCCGCCGTGGCCGCCATGATCAGACCTACGGCGAAGCTGCCCGATCGTTCCTCAGTCTTGGCCAACGCCTCGTCTCGTCCAAAGCCGGCCAGCGAAACCAGGACGACGCCGACCAGCATCACCGCCACGCCGGTGAGCACCGTCAACCCGGCCGGGGACGCTAACCCGGGTGCATCCTGAAACCGGCCGGTGCCCTTGACGATCATGGGGATCGTCACACCCAGGGACACGCCTAGCCCAGTCAGGATCCCACCGGTTAACGAGAAGCCGATCCGCACGAAGCAGAGCCCGCACAACACATTGGCCACGCCCCACCCGAACGACCAGAGGTTCGACTTGATCAGCACCTCCGTGGGCACGGTCGCATAGGCGGCGAACGCGTCCGGGCAGAAGGCCAGCGTGACGAACCACGAGATCCCGATGATGCCCACGAAGTTGCCGATAAAGGCCCAGTGCTCATACTCGAACCGACGCATCAGCTTGATGGGCCAGGCGCTGCTGCCCATCAAAAGCCCGGCGACGACAACCACCATGACGCCCAGCAGTGTTGACATGGTCCTCCCGTCCTTCGCGGTCGACCTACACGCCCGGCAGGTATCCCGTGCCGAAACGGGCCGCCGACTCGTTGCGGAAATCTGAGATGAGGGACATCAACGACGTCGTTCCCCCATCCGCGACGATGGTCTGTCCGACGATATAACCCGCCTGGTCCGAACACAGGAAGGTCGCTAGTTTAGCGATGTCCGCCGGCTCGCCCGGTCGGGCCACGGGGACGCTGTCCTTGGCGGCCTCGCGGGCCTCGGCCTCGTTGAAGCCCGGGATCGCCTTGTGGTAGTTCTCCACCGTCACCCAACCCGGCGCGATGGCGTTGACGCGAATGCCCTTGTGCGCCAGCTCGACCGCCAGCGCGCGGGTCTGCCCGATGATGGCGGCCTTGGTGCCGGCGTACACGGCGTGTTCCGGCGCGCCTTGCAGGCCGTGGATCGACGTGATGTTGCAGATCGCGCCCCCGCCGCGTTCCAGCATGTCGGCCACGACGCGCTGCGTCAGGAAGAACGGCGCCCGCACGTTCACGTGGTACATCCTGTCGAACTGTTCGCGCGTCACGCGGCCAAACGGCTTGTTGAACGTGATGCCCGCGTTGTTCACCAGGCAGTCAACGCCACCCAGGAACCCGATCGCCTGATCCACCAGCGCGACGACCCCATCCACATCGTCGAAATCCGCCTTGAAGGCGCCGGATCGTCGCCCCATGGACTTGATCTGGTCGACGGCCGTCGCCGCCCCCCTCTCGCTGTGCGCGTAATGGAGCACCACGTCCGCGCCCTGGCGGGCGAATTCCAGCGCGACCTCGCGCCCGATCCCCGTGCCGGAACCGGTCACGAGCGCCCGCTTACCCGCCAGCTTCCCGTCTGTCGCCATGCGTCACCTCCGCTTGTAGCGGATCACAGCCGATCCTGGTTGGTCCGGCAAGACGACCAGCAGGCCCTTGTCCATCAGTTCGCGGCCCGTCGCTTCCGTCATGCCCGGCTTGTCGAGGTCCGTCAGCATGTAGCCCGCGTCCGGGTCGAGACCCCGCAGCTTGAGTCGGGCCGATTCGTAGATGCTCTCGGCCCGGCGAAAGGCGTGCACCACGCCCTCGCCCAGGTCCGGCCGGTCGAACTGCAACGCCATCCACACGTCGTTAGCCAGACTGTACCGCGTCAGCGGATAGTAGTCGCCCAGGTAGCACGGGGCCACCTGCCGCCATTGGTCCACCAGCCGACGGAGCAGCGCCGTGTCGAGGTCCCTTCGACGCATGTCGGGCCCCAGCGTCAGATGGGGCGACATCAGGCTCCGGACCAGGTACGCGTTGATGTCGATGAAGCCGGTGCCGTTGAAGGGCATCCAGAACGAGATGCCGTACGCGTGGCACTGCTCGCCGACCGGCTCGAACAGGTAATCGCTGCGCAACAGCGGCACGGCCCGGCGGAGCGTCTCCAGGTCGTTCCGCCGACCGCCGCTCGCACACGAATCGATCAGCATGTCCGGATGGCGTCGGCCCAGCTCGTCCCAGTAGGCCAGATAGCCCGTCGCGTGTTTGATCTCGGTCATGCCCTGCCGATCGGGCGCGTCGTTGGCCCGCCAGTACGCCAACGGATCGATGTTGTGGTCCTGTCGGTACAGGTCGATGCCCTGTTCGGTCAATAACTTGTCGACGTGGTCGGTCAGCCACGTGCGGGCGTTGGGATCGCCCAGGTTCAGCAGCTTCGTTCCGCCGTCCGGACCGAGCAGCCACTCGGGGTGCGTCTCGTACAGCCACGTGCCCGGCGTGACCCGCTCCGGCTCGAACCAGACGATGCTCTTGATGCCTTTGGCCCGCGCGTGATCGGTGACGGCGCGGAGGCCGCCGGGGAAACGGGTCTTGTCCACCTCCCAGGTCCCGGTCTTCGGCCAGCCCTGCGGACCGCACGGATACCAGCCCGCGTCCATCCACCAGTAGTCGAGCGTGATCTTCTCTTTCAGGTAGCGGTCGATGAACAGGATCTCGTCGGCCTGGTTGCACATCAGCCCGGGGTAGTGGTTCCCGCTGACGGCGGCGAGCTGCGGCCCGACCCCCCTACCGCTGGGTCGAGGCATGTTGTGCGCGATCATCCAGCGTCGCCAGACGTTCTGCGACCGGATCCGATCGCCCTTGTAGAACTGCAATACGATGAGCGGGCTGCGGACCTCCTCGCCCGGCTGCAGCTTGAAATGAGTCAACTCCTGGCCGGCCCGGACCCGCAGACCCAGGCCGTCGTCGCGCTCGAACCGGGCCGCCCACTGCCCCGGCCAACCCACCACCACGATCACGCCCTCGCCGGGCCAGGCGATGTTGAAATACGGCAGGTCGCTGTTGGTCGGCCGGCCGCCCGACGTCGTGATCCGCTTGACCGCCTTCGGACCCAGTGCCGTCGCATGCGGCTGATAGTCGTTCCGCGCGCACGGGCTGCCCGTGTGGTGGTGCAACACGAACTCGCCGTCGGCGGTCCGGGTCAACCGGGTGTCCACCGCCTGGATGTCCGACAGGACGGGCGTGTCGGTCGATCCGACGTTCTTGAAATGCAGCGTCCACTCGACGGTGGGGAAATCGTGGTATGCGATCGCCACGCGGCGGACGACCAGGCCGGTCTTGGTGTCGGTGTACGTCGCCGTGTGCTCGGTCCGGCGGTCGTCCAGCTTGCGTGTCGCGCGCCGCAATTTCCACGTCCCGAGCAGATCCGCCGACGACCTGCCACCATAGTTGAACGAGAACGGCGGGTCGGTCGTGTAGGCCGCCCGCTGCGCGGTGATCGGCAACTCACCGAGCCAGATCGTCCGCCCGTTCCGCAACGTGACCTTGGCGTCGGCCCAGTTGGCCTGGTCACATGAGATACCGTCGCCCGCATTACCAACCGCGAGCACGAACGACCTCGCGCCGTTCAGCTTCAGCTTCACGGGCACAGCGGGATCGGACACGTGCATCACGCCCGATCGGAACACCGCGGCGCCACCCACCTCGACCGAGAAGACGATGCTCCCGCCACCGGCCCGCTTGTCCACCCCCACGACGGCTGTGAACGTCTTGCCCGGTCCCGGCAGGCGGACGACCACCTTGCTGACCGCGTGGCAGTACAGGCCGCGCGTGTATTGCTTGTCGCCGATCCGCAGCGGCTCGCCTGCACGGGCGTTCCGCTGGACCGGCCCGTGATTGGCCAGCACGACCAGGCCGGGCTCCGGTGGTCTGGTCTCCGGCGTGCCCTCGAACTTCGCTGCCGCCCAACGACGCGCCTCGGCCATCTCCTCGGAGGTAACGGACACTCCGCAAGCCGATCGGCAAGTCGTCGCTGCCAACAACACCCCTACAACATTGAGCCGGCTTGACATGTACATCCTCACGTTTCCCCGCGTATCTCAGGTTCCTTGGCTCTGCATTTCAATTGGGGGCCGGCCGCACGCCCCTCCGAGAAACGTCCAAGAACTGCGCGCGGATGTCGGACTGACGGCCCTCCGTGTAATAGACGATCAGGACACGACCGTCAGGCAGCTCGACCATTCCCGGGTAGGCGCCGCCACACGAATCGATCATCACCATGCCCGCCCAGGTCCTGCCGTGGTCGAAGCTGTAGTGAATTGAGGTGCCCGGATCGCGGTGCGCGCACAGCAAGACGCCGTCGGAGGTGAGCAGCAGGTTGGGCGCATGCGCGTGCCAGTCGAGCGGCCTGGGAGGCGTCCACGTCCTGCCCAGATCGTTGGACCAGGACTGCCACGCGTGCAGTTCCTTGCCAGGCCGCATCACGCACAGCAGGCGACGTCCGGGCAGTTCCACGATGTCCGGCTCGTCCGTGCTCTTGTTCGTCTCGTCCAGGTACGCGGGGCGGCTCCAGGTCTTACCATCATCGACCGATCGGACGGTGGCCGCGCTGACGTAGCCCCGGTTCCTGTAAACGGGCATCAGCCACGTGCCATCGCACAGCAGACGTGGTGCCGTCCAGACCGTCCAGTCCAGCGTCTTGCCGACCCGCCATTCCTCGGGTTCCGACCAGGTGACCCCGTTGTCCGTGGAGCGCGTGCGAAAGGCGTGACACCAGGCGTCATACTGGCGCGCGGCGTACTTCGGCCAGTCGGCCGCGGGCCACGCGCACCAGATCCTCCCGTCCTTGGCCTGCCAGACGGAAGGGTCGCGGTCGTCGAACGGCGTGTCGCCGACGACCTGTGGCTGACTCCAGGTACGGCCGTTGTCGGTCGAACGCACCATGCAGATCCGCCCGCCCCTGGGTCTGTCGCCGCCAGGGCGTGAGACGTGCGTCCAGCCCGAGTAGAACACGGTCACCAGATCGCCGTTCTTGAGGCGCGTGATCGCGGGAAAGGCCTCGTACGCGCCGATCCCGCTGTCCCCGCAAACGACCGAATGGCTGCGCACGGGCGGCAGGGCTTGCCACTGCTGCTTTACGGCTGCGGGCGCGCCCTGGACGCAGACGTCGCGGTACCGAACCTCGCGAACGCGAGCCCCCAAGCCGATGATTCCGGCGCATGGGGAATCGGTG
>CAYOGX010000159.1:0-7963 GCA_964403235.1 uncultured Planctomycetales bacterium
TCTTGACAACCGTTACGGCGGACTTCGACGCCCACCGACATGCCGGGGCAGGCCCGTATGATGGCGGCGGCGTTCTCAGGGTCGGCACGGTTGGAAGTCCAAACAACGACCAACGCGCATTTGTCCATTTTGACCTGAACGATCTCGGCCCAAGCGGCGATGTCCTCGGTGCGACGTTCCGCGTCCGGTTCACCGGAAACGAAGATCAGTACGGCAACGCGTCCCTCCGCGAGATCACCAGTTCCTGGGATGCCGGCACTGTGCCCTACACCCAGCCTGTCGGTCCCCAGATCGGGGGCGACTTCCTGCCCGGCACGCCCGTGGGCGGCACGTACTACGAAGTCGATGTCACCACCCAGCTCCAGGCCTGGCAGACCGGCGGAGCCGACCCGGCGGACTTTCACGGCTTCAGCATTCGTGGCACGGAAGGGTTTACTGCGACGTTCAAGGACTTCAGCTCCGAGGAGTCCGGTCTGGGCCCGGAGCTGGTCATCGTGACCGCCCCCGGCCCTTCCGGAGGCACGGTCAAGGTCACGCCGGACCTCGATCTCTACGTGGACAAGGTCAGATCCGGCGCAACGTTCACGTACACGACGGTCGATAACACTCATCTCGACCTCGGCCACAACGCCGGCGGCAATACGGGGGAAGACGACCGTGCGCTGATGAAGTACGACCTGTCCGCGCTGAACGGCGCAACCATCCTCAGCGCGACCTTGGCACTGAATCAGATCGAGCAGGGAACCGCCGACCAGTACGGGGCGGCGCAGCTTCGTCGGATTGACGCGTCGGATTGGGACGGTACGGAAGCCAGCCCCTTCCTGTATGACCTTGTTGCGCCGGCGAGCTCGACCTGGATTACGAACTTCTCGCCGGCCACGAATCCGCCCCCGGGATTGTACGACCTTGACGTGACGTCTTTCGTCCAGGACTGGGTAAGCGGCGCTGCGCCCAACTATGGCTTCGGGCTGAGACAAGGATCCGAGGGGTTTGGCTCGACGGGCCGAAGGTTCACGCACCGGCCGGTGCTGACCATCGAGTACGAGTTCGCGCCCATCCCCGAGCCGATGACGATGCTGACCGTCGGCCTGGCCGTCGCCGGTCTGGGCGGGTACGTTCGCAAGCGCAGAGGCGGCTAGAAGACGGTCGCACAACCACACGCATTCAACGCCCCGGCCTGTCGCAGGTCGGGGCGTTCTTACATCCGATTGTGCCGCCCGAGGAGCCTGCCAGGAATTCACCTGCTGCAGGCGGCGCCCCTGTCCTTCTGACTAGCTCCGAGCGATCGGGACGGACTGCATCTGTCCCAGCAGGACTGGCGCCCGTTGCTGGGCAAGCCTGTTCTCCGTCGTCTCAGCCTGCCTGGCGGCCCGACGCTCGATCTTCGCCAGGCGGGCAAGTCTGAGAAACGTCTCGACATCCTCCCCGAGGTACGTTGCCAAGCGGACCAGCGAGGCGTTTCGGGGGCACGCGAAGTGGTTTTCAGCACGGCTCAGGCAGTCAACGGACACACCGGTAGCGCTGTAGAGCTGGTACTGCGTCAGACCCTTCCGCACGCGGGCCTTGCGGATCGCCTCGCCGATGTTCTTCGGTGGGGTGTTCGTGTCCAAGTCCAGTACGCCGGGCAGGAACTTCCAGAGTGTCTCGGGCGCCAGGCCGAGCGCCAGCGCAATGGCCCTTGCTATCTTCCGGCTGGGCCTGCGATAGCCTGTTTCGATGTGCGAGATAGACACCTGCGACCGACTGCCCACGCGCGAGGCCAATGTCGCCTGATCGATTCCTGCGGCCAGACGCGCCTGCTGGATCGCGTCGCCGACACTGGTCGGGGCCTTGGGGCGTACAGGGGGCTCGACATCGGTGTAGAAGTCGTCAATCCGGAGATCAAGCGTGTCACATAGGGCACTGAGGATGCGGCTGTCGGGTTCGAGCTTGTTGCGCTCGATCCAGGAGATCGTCTGGTGGAAAGACCCGATCCGCCCGGCCAGCTCCTTCTGCGTTATCCCTCTGGCTTTCCGCACGCGCTTGACGATCCTGCCGTCAAAGTACCTGCCGTTCTCCTTGATCATAGTGCCCGATTCCTTCGTTGCCGGTGGGTACACCTACTCCCGGGAGTGAGGCCCCTGATACATGGCAATGATACCGTATCGTCACCGTCCAGGGCTTCCCAGGTGGCCTCCAGCCGAGCCGGTTGCGTTGTGGGCCTGCAAGGTAGCATGGGCATCTTGCCCATGGACAAAACGCCGTGAAAACGAGTCGCCGGACTCTCTTTTCACGGGCAAGATGCCCGTGCTACACCCACAACGCAACCGGCTCGATCAGCCCGGCCTTATGTCCCCGTAGTGCGGCGGGATATCCTCATCCGGCTCCCGGTCGGGGTCGGTCGGCGTGGCTTGGCTTCGCAGGGCCCGCAGTTCGGCGGCCAGCCGCTGCTGGGCCTTGCTCAGCTCGTACACCACGGCGTTCAGGTCGTCCAGCCCCTTTTCAAGGTACGCGAGCCGCTCTTCAAAGTGGATTGCGCGATCGTCCATGGCGTCTTCCCGGAGACTGACCGGCCATTGTACGCCCCGCCCGCAGGCCGGGCCAGCTTCTCTCGGTCATCATGTTGACGAAAAAGACCTTGACCTCACCGGGGCCGAAGCTGTACAAAAAACGTGAGGGCCCCTGCGGACACAAGCAGGTAACCTCGAACTTTTCATCTACAAGGGTCAGAGTCTGTCTTGAGAACGAGGTCAGGAGATCTAGCAATGTCCAGAAATTCGTGTGCCTGTCGGATGCTGTGTGAACTTGACGGCAAGATGCTGCGGCGCCTAGGCGCAAAGCCGTGCGGGCTCGTATCGGCCCCGACCGCACGGCCGGACGGCCCCGCGACGATCGAGCCGCTGGAGCCGAGGCTGCTCCTGTCGAGCGGTCCGGTCGCTTACCCCACCGTGACCGTTGACGAAGGCCAGGTCGCGATCAACGCCGGAGCCTTCGATGACTTCGAGTTCAACGAGATCGTGACGATCGAGGCCTCCGTCGGCACGGTCACCAGCCCCAGCGTCGCGGGCTTTGTCGACAGCGGCCAGAGCCCCGCCGCCGGACTCGATAACCGGGACGTCGGGCTCGGCGACCTCGACGGCGACGGGGACCTGGACGCCTTCATCGTCAACTGGGGAACGTTCGCGAGCACACCAAAGCAGGAGCGCGTCTGGCTCAACGACGGGGCCGGCACGTTCACCGACAGCGGCCAACTCCTGGGCAACAGCCAGACCTATCGCGTCACCCTCGGCGACGTGGACGACGACGGTGACCTGGACGCTATGGCGGCCACGGTCGACGGCGCGGCGGTCTGGCTGAACGACGGCGCGGCCAACTTCACCGCCGGGCAGTTCATACCCAACGCGAAGCACGTGACCGACGTGGGCCTGGGCGACCTGGACCGCGATGGGGACCTGGATGCCTTTCTGGCCGTACGAGCCGACTCGAATGAAATATGGCTCAACGACGGCAGCGGCACCTTCACCGACTCGGGCATCCGACTGGGCGGCACGGCGTGGAGCTACGGCGTCGAGTTGGCCGACCTCGACGGCGACCTCGACCTGGATGCGCTGGTGGCCAACCTGCAGTCCGGCCAGAACTACGTCTACCTGAACGAGCTGAGCGGCGACCCCAGTACCTTCGTGTTCCACCAGATCGTCGGCGGAAAGAGCGACGAGGCCGTCCTGGGCGACCTGGACGGGGACTTCGACCTGGACGTCTTCATACCCTATACCGACGGACCCAACGAGGTCTGGCTGAACGACGGTGCGGCCGGCTTCACCAACAGCGGGCAGAGCCTCGGCGGGACCGTCGACAGTCGCGACGTGGCCCTGGTGGACGTGGACTACGACGGGGACCTTGATGCCTTTGTCGCCAACAGGCCCGCCGACGCGAACACCATCTGGCTCAACAACGGCGCGGGCAGCTTCACCGACAGCGGGCAGGCCCTCGGCAGCGGCGACAGCCGCGACATCGAAATGGGCGACCTCGACGGCGACGGCGACCCGGACGCCTTCGTCGCCAACGCAGCCACCGACAGCACGATCTGGCTCAACGAGAGCCCGTGGAGTTGGTCGCTGGCCACGACCGACGGCCCCGACCAGTCGCAGACGGTTGCGATCACCGCCACCGACGGCACCGGCGCGACCGACACGACCACGTTTGAGCTGGTCGTCAGCAACGTCGCCCCGACCTTCGAGGCCGGGCCCAACGAAACGCTGCCGGAGGGCATCGGTGCGTTCAGCCGCACGGGGATTGCCTTTGTCGACCCCGGCGCCGAAACGTGGACCGGCACGGTCAACTGGGGCGACAGCCCGACCAGCGAGCCGCTTCCGATCGACCCGTCGGCCAAGACGTTCGACCTGGGGCACACCTACACGGCCGCCGGCACCTACACCGTCACCGTCACGATTGACGACGGCGACGGCGGCAGCCACACCGATACGTTCGACGTGGACGTCAGCGAACTGGTGCCGGTCAACACGCCCCCGACCGTGAACGTCGGCAGTGCCGCGGTGACCGTGGACGAGGGCGATACGGCCGGGAACTCAGGCACATTTGACGACGTCAATCCGGGCGATAACGTGATCATTACCGCCTCCGTCGGCACGATCACTCAGGACACCGGCAACAGCGGCAACTGGAACTGGTCGCTGCCCACGACCGACGGACCGGACCAGAGCCAGTCGGTTACGATCACGGCTGACGACGGCACGGACACGGTCACCACCACGTTCAGCCTGACGGTGGACAACGTGGCTCCAACGTTTGGGGGTGCGGCATTCGAGGTCGAGGAGAACAGCCCCAACGGAACGGTGGTCGGCACGGTCACCGCCACCGACCCGGGCGACGACACGTTGACGTACGCCATCACGACAGAACAGGCGGCCTTTGCCATCGACCCGGACACCGGCCAGATCACGGTGGCCGATGCGGCCCAACTCGACTTTGAAACGACCGCATCGTTCGTACTCGAAGTTCAGGTCACCGATGGCGATCCCGGCGGAGTAGATGCCGCAACGGTAACGATCGACCTGCTCAACCAGGCGAGCATCACGGGTGTCGTGTTCCTGGACGTCAACGCCAACGGCCTGTACGAGGCCGACGAACCGGGGATCAACGGCGTGACAATCGAGCTGTTGGACGAAAACGGTGCGCCCGTGATGGACGATCAGGGCGCACCGGTGACTGCCGTTACCAGCGATGGCGGCTACTACCTCTTTGAGGATCTCGCCCCGGCAACCTACCAGGTGCACGAGATCCAGCCCACCGGAGTCGATGACGGAACCGAGATCCTCGGGTCGCTCGGCGGCAGCGTCACAGCCGACGACACCATGCAACTGAACCTGTCGCGAGTCGACGCGGCAGACTATGTCTTCGCCGAGTTCGGCCAACAAGTCACCAGCGGCGACGCGGCCGGCGGGGGATTCTGGCAGAACAAGCATGGACAGGCACTGATCCGCCAAGGCGGGACCGCACTGGCCAACTGGCTGACCATCAATTTCGCCAACGTCTTCGGCGACACCTTCGTTGGTGCTGACGGCGACGATGTCGCCACCTTCTACAAGGACCAGCTCTTCCGGCAGAAGGGCAAGAAGTCCGCCGTCAAGACCAAAGTGGACGCCCGTTTCATGGCGGTGGCGTTGGCGGCCTACTTCACCAGCAGCAACCTGGCCGGGGACGTGGCGGCCGGCTACGGCTTCAACGTCACGGACACGGGCATCGGAACGAGCATTGTGAACGTCGGCAGCAGCGGCGCCGCCTTCAGCGTCGCCGACGACTCCGACCAGACAATCATGCAGTTGCTCCAGGCTACGGACAGCCTCACCGACCTGCCCGACGGGCTGAGCGGCTTCGCTCACATTTACGATCAGGATGGTGACGGCACGATCGACGCCTCCGAGAGGGTGCTGCGGACGATGGCCAGTGACATCTACGCAACGATCAGCGACCAAGGCGGCTTCTAGAAGAGGACAGGACTGAACGAAGGACGGTTTGACGGGTTCGAGGCCGATCAGTGCATCGTTTCGTTCCCAAGGCAGCTTTTTCGCGCCCTGGCAGACAGCGCCCTTGACACGCCCTCCCGGGCGACATGAACTTCCATACGTTAACAAGGCCGTTAGCTCAGTTGGCCAGAGCGGCCCGACGGGCAGGTCACTGGTTCACGTCCAGTACGCCCGAGCACGTCTCTCTGACAGGATGGTCGGTCCGGAGCAGGGAGAAAGGCGAGCGGCTTTTTCGCATCTCGGCGCTTAACGCCCTTGACACGCGCTGGCTTGCGCCGTACACTTCCACATCGCAACAGGGCCGTTAGCTCAGTTGGCTAGAGCGCCTGCTCGACACGCAGGAGGTCACTGGTTCAAGTCCAGTACGGCCCAGTGCATGGGGTTTTTTGTTTACATCCTGCGGTCCGTCAGTGACGACAGTTTATACGTAGGCCACACCAACAATCTCGACAGGCGGCTTGGCCAGCACAATAACCCCCAAGGCAAGAGTTACACTGCCAAGCGAGGGCCCTGGGAGCTTGTTCATCGCGAAGAGCATCCGGATCGTGCCGAGGCCATGGCCAGGGAGCGGCACCTTAAGTCCGTCGCCGGCTCGCGCGAGGAGAATCGCCTTGCCGGGCGTTAGCTCAGTTGGTTGGAGCGGCCCGACGGGCAGGTCACTGGTTCACGTTCAGTACGGTCCACGAGTTGCGGCTCCGTACGATCGCGTACGGAGCCGTCTTTCTGCGCATCAACCAGCACATAGATCACTTACGTCAGTCTCTGTTCGAGGCCGGTTTCCCACCTTATGACGCTGGGCGACGCCGTGCGCAGACCTGCTGCGCCGGATTCTGCGCCGCCTCTTGGACCGCTTGATTGAAGTGACCCTCGGTGACCCCACGTCTCAACGTCCGGACAAGGTCTACGGCTTTCGCCAGCAGGTGAGTTTGCCGTCGCGCGTCGCGATGAAGAGCCTGCCTCGCGCGGCGATCAGGCCGTCCAGGACGGGCGGGGCGTCCAAGGGATACTCGGCCAGTTTCTTCCCGTCGGCGGCCGAGACGGCCCGCAGCAGGCCGCCCTTGCGCCCTTCCAGGGCGGCCA
Source organism: uncultured Planctomycetales bacterium (assembly GCA_964403235.1). GTDB lineage: Bacteria > Planctomycetota > Phycisphaerae > UBA1845 > JAFGLZ01 > JAFGLZ01. The sequence goes on from CAYOGX010000159.1 coordinate 7,104, forward strand.
GGGGGTCCTTCGGGTCCATTACGTCCGGCGCCCCGGCGATGAAGAGCGTGCCCGTGGTGGCGACCATGGCCTTGACACGAATGGGCACCCACACGGCCCATTGGGGCGGCTTGGCCCGGGCGAACCCAATCCCCTTGTCCTTGTTGAACGTATACGCATCGGGGCTGCTGATCTGCGGGGCCCCGCCGAGATTCGGACCGAACGTCCTGCCCTTGTCATTGCCGCCCCGGCTCATGTTGAACTCCGGCAGCCATGTGATCGCCTTACCCTTGTCGCGGCCGACGAGGATCGGTTCGTTGTCGTTGTCATCCGCGACCAGGAGGTATCCCCTGGTGGCCGGGAAAAACATGGTGCTGTGCCGGTTCCGCGTCCAGAAGACCTTCACGCCGTAGGTCGTGGTCCGGTCGAACACGAGCAGTTGTCCGCTCTTTGGGGCCTGGTTTGCCAGGTAGTAGCCGGGCCAGATGTTGCTGTACATCCAGAAGGTGCGGTTGTACCACTCGTCATCGAGCAGGCCGGCGGTGGAGAGCATTCGCCGGCCCATTTTCCGGTCGCCCAGAAGCGAGGCGGTCTTGGCAGGCTTCGGGCGCAGCGTGCGGTCGAACCGCAGTTGCATGATGTAGATGCACTCGCCGTCGCTGACCAGGACGTCGTTGCGCGCCCCTTCGGACCAGTACGAATGGCCGTGGCCCTTGGTGTGATCTTCATACGGCCCGGTCTCCTGGTGCTGGTGGATCACGTTTCCGGTTTTCGGGTCGAGGGCATACAGGAACAATCCGCCGTGAAGGTACGTGGAGCGTTCGGCCGTCACGCACACCAGGCCGTCGAGCAGGAGCACCGAACCGTGCAGGGGCCAGACG
>CAYOGX010000160.1:0-7953 GCA_964403235.1 uncultured Planctomycetales bacterium
CACCACGCTCGGATGGTTCCGGTCGCGGCGGATCATGCCCAGCACGGACTCGTCGTAGCGCTCGGCCATCTTCGGCGAATTCGCCAGACACCAGCCCGCGTACGATTCCTCGTAGACCATCAGCCCGATCTCGTCGCACAGGTCGAGCTGATAGCGCTTGGCCACACCCGCGATGAATCGGATGGCGTTGAATCCCATCGTCTTGACGTAGATCAGGTCGCGCCGGAGCAGGTCGGGGTCGTGCGGCAGCTCCAGGCCGATCGGGCAGCAGTTTCCGGTGTGCGAGCCCCGCAGGTAGATCCGCCGACCGTTGAGACGGAAGTAGCCGTCCTCGAAACGGAACTCGCGGAAGCCGCAACGCGTCGAGCATTCGTCGAACGAATCGGTCCCGTCCCACGCCACGCGGGCCGTCACGCGGTACAGGAACGGATCGTTCAGGTCCCATAGATGTGGGGCCTTCACCTGCAATGCGGTCTCGACGAGCGTGTCCCCCGTCGGCAGCTCGCGCTCGAGCGGGGTGACGTGGATCGTCTCGCCGCCGGCCGCCGGCGCAACGGTGAACGTCAGACGTCCCTTAACCGGATCGGGCGAGGCGTTTCGCACGTTGGACTGAACGTGGATCGCACCGGTTTTCCAATCGGGCCGGACGAACAGATCCTCGACGCGGACGGGCGGCGCGATCAGCAGCTCGACCGAGTCCATGATCCCGCCCTGGTCCCAAGCGCTGCCCGACCGGTAGGGCAGGGCCTTGTTCCGATGCGGCGTCTCGTTTAGCACGATGCCGTCGATGCGTTCATGGGTTGGGTTGAGGACGCGCACGGCCAAGCGGTTGGACGCCGTCGGTTCGATCACGTCGGTCACGTCCAGGACGAAGGGCGACTCGCCACCTTCGTGCCCGCCCACGGCCACGCCGTTGACCCACACGTCGGCCTTGTAGTCGACCGCCCAGAACCGCAGCAGATAACGCCCGTGCGCATGCGGATTCGCCGGCGCCACGAAGTCTCGCCAGTACCAGGCCACGCCGTGATAGCCGGGAAACGCGTCCTGGATGATCCACGGCACCTGGGCGGGTTTGGCCTCGGGCCTCGGCGCCGAGAACCACTTGGCGTCCCGTCCGACGTTCTTGGCATCGGTCGCCAGCAGCCACTCGCCGTCAAGCGAGATGACCGACGTGCCCGTCGCGGACGCGGCATTGACCGTCTGGAGAATCATGATGAGCAAGGCTCCCGACGTGCTGACTGGATGTCTCACGTTATCAACCCCACGTTCGAAACGGCGGCCAGGACACGCGCCGCGGACGCACACCCATGCATCGCTCGCACCATTCGCGCTCGACCGTGCCAACGGCCACCCACACGCACAGAGTCTGATCGGAATGCGCATGAAAGGCAACTGAATCACATTGACCCCAATGGGCCAACGATCGAAGATGTGTTCGTCCTACGGAACGGGAAAGACCGAGGCGATACGGACACAAGGGGTGCCGAGGGACATCGGGCAGGGCATGCGCATGGCAGCGGAAATGACTCCGAGGGAACGCTGGCTGGCCGCGCTGTCGCTCGAGCCCGTCGATCGGTTGGCGTTCTGGCCGAAGCTGGACGCGTCCTACCCGATGCACCGGGATGCATCCTTTCGCGACATGCCCATCGCCGAGATTCACAGCTGGATCGGCAGTGACAGGCACGAAGGCGTCGGGCCCGGTCTGCGCGACGTCCGGACGCACACCGCCTTCGAGACCATCCGGGACGGCGACGGGAGCCGTGACGTCTTCCGGAGCCGACACGGCGAGCTGACGCGGATCAACAGGTTCGACCCGACCTCCCAGTCGCGGCATCCGGTGTGTTTCCCGGTCAAGACGGCCGACGACGTCAAGATCATGACCGAGTGGTACGCGGACTGCCGCCCCGAGCCGGACGCCGAGGCGCTGGCAGAGGTGCGCCGTCAGCGCGAGGCGAACGGCGCCGACGCACTGAGCGTGACGCACATCGGCCAATCGCCGCTGATGCACTGGGTCGAGTGGCTGGCCGGCGTCGAGAACGCCCACTACCTCCTGTTCGACTTCACCGACGACGTGTTGGCCCTGTTCGAGGCGATGCACCGCGTCCTCGTGCGCCGCGCCGAGATCCTGGCCGACCGCCACCCGGCCGACGCCTTCTACATGGTCGAGAACACGTCCACGACGCTGATTTCGGTGGACCAATACCGAACGTACAACCTCGACCACATCACGCGGTACGCCGAGATCACCAAGGACGCGGGCCGGCACCTACTGCTGCACATGTGCGGGCATCTCAAGGATCTGCTCGGGGATCTCGCACGGGTGCCGTGCAGCGGGTTCGAGGCCTTCACGGCCCCGTCGCTGGGCAACACGACGCTCCTCGACGGACGAACCACCTGCCCCGACAAGTGCCTGATCGGCGGGACCCAGGCGACGGATTGGCTGCGGCCGCCGGAACAGATCATCGCCGGCATCCGGGGCAGCCTCGACGACCTGCCCCATCACCGGGGCATCGTCGTCACGTCCGCCGGTGTCATGCCGCCATGGTGCCCGCCCGAGACGATCAAGACGGTGTGCGATTGGGTGAAGGCCTATCCCGTGCGCTTGTGAGGCCGGCCACGCCGGGACCGGCAATCGCACCGACGCCTTCCGGTGCCTCTCAGCATCGAGGCGGCGAGGGGCCGCTCTGCACCTGCGCGGTTTGGGGATACCACGAAGCCGGGCGGTCCTGCCCCCGCGCCGGCGGCCGTCTGCATCGCGAGAGCGGGCATGCGTGTCTAGGCGGTCATGGCTTTCAGCTTCTTCTCGTCGAGCTCCAGACCCAGTCCCGGGCCGGTGGGTACGGTGAGCCGCCCGTTCTTGAACTGCAAAGGGTTCTTGAAGAGCGAGTGCAACGGGCTCTTCATCGCGCGATAGCTGAGCTCCTGGGCCGTGTCACCCGGGACGAACACCGACGTGAAGTGCAGATTGGCCGCCTGCCCGATCGTGGGTTGCGTCTGGTGAGGGACGAGTTTCTTGTGATGGGCCGACGCGAGCGCCGCGATCTTGACGGCCTCGGAAATGCCCGCGCACTTCACCAGATCCGGCTGGAGGATGTCGGGGTTGGCCGTGTGGATCAGGTCGCGGAACTGCCAGCGGCTGTATTCGTGCTCACCGGCCGCTACCGGCACGTCGACGGCCTCGACCACCTTGGCGTAGCCGGCGTAGTCGGTCTGGGCCACCGGTTCTTCGTAGTGAATCACGTTCAGCGCTTCGATCGCCCTGCCGACGCGGATGGCCGTCTGCAGGGAATAGCCGTTGTTCACGTCATAGAGGAGCTCGACGTCGGGCCCGACGGCCTTTCGCACCGTCGTCAGCACCTCCAGGTCGTGCTTGACGTTGACGTCGGGCGGGACGGGCCCGTAGTTCATGCGGATCTTGACGGCGGTGAATCCCTCTCTCACCGCCTCTTCCGCGCGACGCCCCATGGCCGTCGCCGTGGCACGGGCCGAGCCGCCTATGCTCGAGTACATGCGGACCGAATCGCGCCGCTTGCCGCCGAGAAGCTGACAGACGGGCAGCCCGGTCACCTTGCCCAGGATGTCCCACAGTGCGATGTCGACGCCGGCCAGGGCTTCGGGTTGCAGGCCCATCACGCCCTGTTTGTACGTCGAGTAGTAGATCTCCTCCCAGCAGAGCTGGATGTCGAGCGGGTTCTTCCCGCAGAGCCGGGGCTTGAAGGCCGTGCTGATCAGATGAGCAGCCGTCCGGCTGTTCATCGGGCTCACCTCACCGATGCCTGTAATGCCCTCGGACGTGCGGACCAGCACGAAACACTTTCCTCCCCGAAGTACGTAAGGCTCCACGTCGGTGATTTTCATGAGATTCTCCGCGGCCAGGGCTTTGGCAGTGCCGTGAAGACGCATCAAGAAGGCACAGCTCGCCAGGCTTCCCAGCCCCTTGAGGAACCCCCTCCGGTTCATCGCTCGCATGGCCGTCGTCTCCTTACCAGGAATCCGCCCCTACAGACGATGCCCAGGACGGACTGCTCGCCTTACCGTTGGCCGGTCGCCTTGGCGAAGTCGTATATCAGGATGCCCCGTCCCACACCGGCTGCGTCGCCGACCTTCGCGAACTGAAAGGCCATGAATCGGGCATCGTCACTCACCACGGGGTTAGAGGCCTTGTAGCCCAGGGAGTCGTTGAAAAAGGTCACCCGCTGTGTTCTGCCGGATCCGTCCAGCGCGAGCTTGTAGACGTCGATGTTCTGGGATCCCTTGCCGTCGGTCCGATGCTTGTCGCACTCGACGAGGGTGAAGCGCCCGTCGGGGAAGATGCCCTCCGGTTCGTCATACTGTCCGCGCGCCTTGGAGTAGTTGATCACCTTGCCCGTTTCGAGGTGCAGGCCCATGACCTCCGTGCCCTGATAGCCGTAAGCGGAGAAGATGAGCTCCTTCTCGTCGGGCGGTCTGAAGTTCTGCGTCTCGAGCCCCGTCCGGAAGGGCAAGTCGCGATTGTCCAGCACCTTCTTCTTGTTCACCAGTTTGGCCTGTCCCCCCTCGTAGGCGATGTCCGCCGTCCAAATCTGGCTGCATCCCTTGGGCAGGCGCTTGGGATAATCGCCGTGGTCGATCGTCCATGCGATGCGCAACCGGCGCCGCGAGACAGCCGGCCCTTCGGAACACTTCTCGGCCAGCGGCGTGGGTGGGCCGGAAAGCCCTTTGTCAAGCACCCAGAGCTCGGCCTCCGTGTGCCGACTCGCCCAGGGACGCGTCGCATCGAATTTTCGGGCGCCCGAGAGCAGGATGTCCCCGTTACTCAGGTACAACGCCCGTGTGTACCCCTCGTGAAAGTAATGGTGCGTCATCGGCCGAGTGATTCTCGTTGCCAGCTCGATCTCGTAGACATCGCCGAACGTCTTGGCGATGAATAGGATCCGCTTGCTGTCGTGCGACCAGTCGGCGCGCTGACCCCAATGGGTCAACCGCACGATGTGCGCGGGCAGGTTGTCGAGCGGGCCGCCCCCCTCGGCTCTAACGGCTTGCCTTGTGCTGTTAGATGCGTGACCGATCACAGACAAGATCAGGATAAGCAGGCACGTTGGCGTGCGCATGGCAGGTTCTCCTGGCATCGGACCCGTCGTGATCCAACGAGCGGAGACAGCTCGCGTCCGGCCGGCCGGACGGTCTCGTCACGCGCCGGCGCCGCGCTGCATGCTATCCCCGTCCGACCGGCCCCGCAACGACCCGGCGTGGCCCCCGGGGTCGCGAGCATTCACGGAGACTTGATGCCTCGTCAGCACGCTACGCTTATCCGTATCTGTCGCGTGAGCAGCTCCGGTGCGGGCAACTGGACAGGGAGCGCAATCCTGCCCGGGAACGGACTGGCGTGCAACGGGTTCAACCGGCCTTACGTTTCGCGTCCGGTCCGGTCGGGCGGATGCGCTCCACGTAGCCGCGAAGACGCTTGACCAGATCGGGGTGTTGCTTGGCGAGGTCCTTCTGCTCGCCCGGGTCGGTATTAAGGTCGAACAAGGCCGTTCTCGCGAACGGATCGCCCGTCATCAGGCCGGGGAACTGGCTCGGGTGCGCCTGCTCGTAGGGCGCGATGATCCGCACCCCGTCCGGTCGGCGAGGGTCGATCCACTTCTCATCGGGCTTCCAACGTTTCTCGACCTTGGGCCCGGGCGGCCTGACGTGGAGCTTCCACTTCCCGCTGCGGACGCAGGCGATGTGGGGGCCCCGCATGCCGAAGATGGCCTCGTGCGGGCTCTTCGCACCGGACGTCAGCAGCGGCAGGATGTCTTTGCCGTCAAGGACGTCCACCTTCGGCAGCGCGACGCCAGCGGCGCGGAGCGCGGTGACGAACAGATCCATGACGATGGCGGGCTCGTGTGAGACGTGGCCCGGCGGAATCTTACCGGGCCAGCGTGCGATCATCGGGATGCGGAGGCCGCCCTCCCACGTTCGGCCCTTCATGCCGCGAAGCCCGCCGGTGCTGCCGCCGTACCACGGCCCGTTGTCGCTTGTGAAGATCATCAGCGTGCGCTTCTCCAGGCCCAGCGCTTTCAGCTTCGCCAGAATCCGGCCAACGCCCCAGTCGAGCTCGGCGATGACGTCGCCGTAGAGACCGGCATTGCTCTTCTTGTAGAAACCCTCTGACGCCGCCAGGGGCTTGTGCGGCATCGCGTGGGGGAGGTAGAGAAAAAAGGGCCGCTCCTTGTTGCGCTCGATGAAGTCAACGGCGCGCTCGGTATACCGCTGGGTCAGCGTCGCCTGGTAGACGGGGTACTCCACGCTTTTCTCGCCGTCGAACAGCTCGACGGGGTGCATGTCGTTGCTGTAGAGGATGCCGAGGTACTCGTGGTAGCCGTTGCGCGTCGGGTAGAAGTTGGGTCGATGCCCGAGGTGCCACTTGCCGATGCAGGCGGTCCGGTATCCGGCGGCCTGAAACGCCTCGCCGAGCGTCACTTCGCTCGCGGGAATACCCACGTCGTTGACGCCCCTGTCGGGGCAGGGGTTGCGCGTGACGTTGCAGCGAAACGGATATCGCCCGGTCTGGAGCCCGGCGCGGGACGGGGCGCAGTAAGGCGTGCAGGTGTAGAAGTTCGTCAGTCGGGCGCCTTCGCGGGCCATGCGATCGAGGTTGGGCGTCTTGAACTTCGCATGCCCGTAACAGGCGAGGTCGCCGTATCCCAAATCGTCGGCGAAGACGATGATCACGTTGACGTGATCGGCCGCGACGGCCGGCCCAACCGCCGCCAACCAGAGCAACCCCATCAAGAGCAGGCCTGGTACGCATCGCATCGGGACACCTCGCTTTTGGCGCCAGGACCAACCGGTCCGCCACGCAACGGCAAAGATACTCCGGATGCGCGGCTCGATCCAGACGTCTCGCTGCGACGTGGCCTGGTTCGAACCGGGGCAAATCAGGTCATGGTGCAACGCCTCGGTGGCCGGAGGCGCCGCGACCCCGTGCGCGTCAGGGCCCGCGCCGCGGCTTCGAGGCCGACAGGTGCTCCTCGAGGAACCGGTTGATGAACCATTGACAGCGGATGTTCACCTCGAGGGATAGGTCCATCGTATGGGGGTAGCCCTCGAGACGGTCGTAGACGAAGGGGATGCCCAGCTCCTTGAGCTTCTTGGCGAGCGTGTCGGCCTGGGCGATGGGCACGAGCTCGTCGATCGTACCGTGCAGGATAAGCGTGGGCGGGTCCTTCTTGTCCAGGTGCTTGATGGGCGAGGCCAACTCGTAGTGACGCCTTACTTCTTCGTAGGTCTTGCCGCCAAAGAACGCGAGCACGGTGGGGTGATCGCGGGCCTCGGGCCCGGTCAGATCGACCGGACCGTACAGGTTCACCACAGCCTGAACGGCGCTGCTGAATTTCGCGTGGCCGCCCTTGCCCTCCAACTCGGGCACGCCGGCCGAGTATCCCAGCATCATGGCCAGGTGCCCCCCGGCCGAGCCGCCGATGGCGGCAATCCGTTTCGGATCGATGTGGTACCTGTCTGCGTTGGCCCGCATCCAACGCACGGCGCACTTGGCGTCTTGGACGCAGGCGGGGAATATCGCCTCTTTCACGAGCCGATACGAGATCGTGGCAACGACATAGCCGCGCTTGGCGTATCGCACCGTGTAGTACTTGTAGTCCTTCCTATCACCCTTCGCCCAGCCGCCGACGTGAATGAAGATCAGGCCCGGCGCGGGCTACTCGAGCCCCTTGGGCAGATACAGGTCGAGCAAGAGTTCGCGGTCGCCCACCCGGCCGTAGGGGATGCCCTTGATCTCCTCGACGCCCTCAGGAATGGGGATGGGCGCTCTCGGGTCGATCAGCGTGAGCTTGCCGGCCGCGACTGCCAGCATGACATGGTTGCTCGATTTGAACCCCTTCGGCACCGACGGCAGCTCCTTGCGCGCCAACAGCGCCGCCTCGTCGATCTTCGCTTCCTTCGCGCGCTGCGTGGCCGCGGAGGCGA
>CAYOGX010000161.1:0-7951 GCA_964403235.1 uncultured Planctomycetales bacterium
GGCGCGGGGCGAGGTGCCCGCGGATTTCCAGCAGAGCGACGCGTACTTCGACTTTCATCGGGATCTGGGCGTGGGCTTCTATCTGCAAGGGTACTGGCCGTTCCAGACCACGTACGATGACACGGTGCACGTCAAAGAGTGGCATGAAGGCCACGATCGCTACCGGACCATCCGTACGCCCGTGGGAGACCTGCGGGAGAAGTGGACGTCTCTGCCGGGGTCGTTCACGGAGGCGCCGACCGAGCACCTGATCAAGTCCGCGGCGGACCTGCCGGCCTTGCGCTATCTGTACGAGCACACCACCTACAGGCCCGACTACGCCGAGGCCGACCGGCGGGTCGACCTGGTCCGGGATCTCGGCGTCGTGCTGTGCTACACGCCCAGGAGCCCGCTCATGCAGCTCGTGGCCGTGGAGGCGGGCATTGGGGCCGTCACCGAGTGCGTCGTGGAGGCCGAGGACGAGTTCGCCGAGACGTTGCGCGTCATGGAAGCGAACCTCGACCAGGCCGTCGACCTCGCCGTCGCCTCACCGGCCGAGTGCCTGATGGTCCCGGAGAACCTGTCGTCCGAGGTGGTGGGCAAGCGCTTCTTCGAGGACTACATGCGGGCCTGCCAGGAGAAATGGACGCGTCGCATTCGCCAGGCCGGCAAGGTCTCGTTCATTCACATCGACGGGACGCTGCGGGGCCTGCTGCGAGAAGAGGGCGCCGTGGGCTTCACGGTGTTGGAGGGGCTGACGCCGAGCCCGGTGGGCGACCTGGCGATGGCGGAGATCCGGGATTGGGCCGGCCCCGATTCGATCATCTGGGGCGGGCTGCCCGGGATCTACTTCACGCCGCTCGTCAGCGACGAGGAGTTCGACCGATTCGTGCGAGAGGTCCTGGAGGTCATGCGTCAGGCGCCGACGTATGTGCTCGGCGTCGCCGACCAGGTGCCGCCCGACGGCCTGCGGGAGCGCGTCAGGCGTGTCGCGGACCTGGCAGAGCGGTACGGACGGTACGCCTGAGCTGCCTGCGGCAAAGACTGAACAGTAGGAGTGTGAGAACATACCAAGGGTGGCCCATCGCTTTAGCGGTGGGGAACGCGAATTCGTGTCCCCCACCGCCAAAGCGATGGGGCACCCGAGCCCGGCTGTGCCGGGCGTTGCCGGATCGGAGACTATCATGAAACGTCGTGAGTTCTTAAAGGCTACGGGCGCCAGCGCGGCATCGCTGGTGATGCCGCAACGTACGGCTGTGGGCGAGCAGCACGCGGGCAAGGCGCAGGCGGACAGGCCGAACGTTATCCTGATCATGGCCGATGATTGCTCGGCCAGGGAGTTCGGCTGTTATGGCCATAAGGCGCACAAGACGCCCGTGCTCGACAAGCTGGCCGAGACCGGCGTGATGTTCGAGACGTGCTGGGCCACGCCGATCTGTAGCCCGTCGCGGGCGATGATCATGACGGGCCGATACGGCTTCCGCACCGGGTGGTTCCACAACAACCTGAAGCCGGGGCCGACCGAGCGGGGCGGCCATCTCGCCGAGACCAACAAGATCTTCGCCCACCTGCTCAAGCAGGCGGGCTACGCCACCGCCATCTGCGGCAAGTGGCAGCTCCGCGGCACGATGGCCGAATACGGCTTCGACGAGCACTGCATGTGGGCGAAATACAAGGGGTTCGACGGACCCGTGGAGACCGAGGCGCTGCGGGGCAGGCGGGGGACGTTGATCGGCCGGCCAGCGCGGTACTGGCACCCGGCCATCGTCAAGAACGACAAGCCCGTGCCGACCACGGACACCGACTACGGCCCCGATCTCTTCGTCGATTTCATCCTCGACTTCGCGAGGCGCAACAAGGACCGGCCATTCCTCGTTTACTACCCGATGTGCTTGACGCACAGGTCGTGGGATTTCGAGGCCGACCGCTCCGGCTACCTGCCCGTGCCCGAGCTGGACGCCAACGGCAGGAAGACACCCCGGCGGGTCCGCGGAACGCTCAAGTCCAACGTCGAGTACACCGACCACCTCGTCGGCCGGATCGTCAAGGGCCTGACCAGGCTCGGCTTGCGTGAGAACACGGTGATCCTGTTCACCTGCGACAACGGGACCGCCGGCTACGGCAAGAGCAACGTCGAGCAAGAGCGCGGCCCGCGCGTGCCGATGATCGTCAACGGCCCCGGTGTGGTCAAACCCCAGGGCGCCGTCGACGCGCTGATCGACTTCAGCGACGTGCTGCCGACGCTGTGCGACCTGGCGGGTGCCAAGCTGCCGACGGACGACGCCATCGACGGTGAGAGCTTCGCACCGGTGCTCCGCGGCAAGAAGACCCAGGGCCGAGATTGGATCTTTAGTTGCTACGCCGACAAGCGGATGCTCCGCGACCCGCGCTGGCTGCTCGACGGGACGGGCCGGCTGTACGACTGCGGCGACCGCCGTGACGAGACGAGGTATACGGACGTCACCACGTCGAACGACCCGAAGGTCTTGGCCGTTCGAAAGCGATTCGAGACCCTGCTGAGCCGGCTGCCGGGCCCGACCCAAGCGCAGATGAAACGGTGGCCGAAGAAGGGCCGGTCGCCCATGCGGCGCGGCCGTCGCGGCCGGGATTCGACGCGCAAGTAAGGCCGGTCAGCCGAGCCCGAAGACCTCGACCAGCCTCGGCTTGATCTTCACGAACATCATCAGCGAGATGCCGAGCAGGACGATCGTGCCGAACAGGACGAATCCCTTCGTCCACGGTGCCAGCGCGCGGCCCTGGGTGGCACGGCGGTCGAAGAGCACGACGACCATGGCGATCGCGCCGAGCGGGACGGCGAGCATGGTGGCGGCCTGTCCGACGGCGATGGCCTTGACCTTCCGGTCCGCGATGACCTTCGAGACGTCGGGCGATCTCGGCCCGGCGGCCGGTAGGCTCGCAACCTGCGTCGTCGATGACGGTTCGCGCGCCGACGGCGTGGGTCGGGGCTTGGCGCGGGTGATCGCGATGGCCGTCGTCATGCCGATCAGCAGGACGAGCGTGGCGAAGAGCTTGGTCGGCAGCGAGTCGAGCCGGCCGCCGAATCCCAAGCCGTCGTTGAGCAGCACGCCGCCGATCAGCGAGTTGGTGATGAAGCTGGAGAACGCCGCCGACAGAAACCCCAGGCAAAAGACGAGCTTCGCGTACGGGCCGAAGACGCCCTCGAGCTGGCCGGCCATGGCCGTCGCGCTCTCGACCGTCTTGCTCGGATAGAGCACCGCCGCGGCCGTCATCATGATGGCCATCCCGATCAGCGTGTACATGATCGAGGCCAGCACGGTGTCAGCCGCGGCGCTGCCCAGATCCCGCTCGCCCCACCCCTTCGCCTTGACCAGGTAGGACTGGAAGAAGGCCACGACGATGACGAACGTCGTGGCTACCAGCCCGCCGAGGGTCACCCAGTCCACGCCCGGCGGGATCGAGGGCACGCACACGCCCCTCAGCGCAGCGGTCAGGTCCGGTCCGGCCCAGACCAGGTTGGCCAGGAACGCGACGGCCATGAAGATGAGGAAGAACACCATCATCTTCTCGACGACGCGGTAGATGTTCCTGAACACGAACAGAAACGCCACGGCGGCGCCCGTGAACGCGATCGGCCAGACGATCTGCGGAACGCCCGGCAGCAGCGTGTTCATCGCGGCCGTCACGCCCAGGCAGTTGCCGAACTGAAACGTCGCGTCGACCGAGAATAGGGAGATGCCGCACAAGACGGCGTACCACCGGCCGATCCGCTTGGCGGTCAGGCCCAGGAACGTGTCGTCGCAATAGATGCCGAAGCGCATGAACAGGGCGATAAAGCCGGCCATCAACGCACCCGACCCCAGCGCCAGCCACAACATCGCGTAGCCGTACAGCGAGCCGGTCTTCGACATCAGCGTGACGCTGCCCGGCCCGATGATGCAGGCACCGGCGATGAAGGCCGGCCCGATCCGACCGAGCACGCGACGTTTCTGGTCCATCGTCATGGCGCGTGGGTTCCGGTTGTCTACGGTGGGTCGAGATAGACACGGGCCCAGTGCTCCAGAAACAACAGGGCCCACAGGCAGTTGGCGAGGTTCAGCCACGGTCGCCGCTGACTGCGAACGACCCATCGCACGCCCGCGGGGTCGAGGATGCCCCGCGAGATCAACACGCCGTCGAGCAGCAGGTCGGCCGTCTGGTCGAGCAGATCCCGCTTGAACCACCGCCGGATCGGCACGCGGAACCCCATCTTCTTGCGATGCAACAGCTCGTGCGGCACGTACCGCTCGGCCACGCGCTTCAGCAGGTACTTTCGGACGCCGTTGCGGATCTTCAGGTCCACCGACAGGCCGGCGGCGAACTCGGTGATCGTGTGGTCTAGCAACGGCACGCGGCATTCCAACGAGCAGGCCATGCTCGCGCGGTCGACCTTCGTCAGGATGTCGCCCGGCAGGTACATCCTCGAGTCGACGTACTGGGTGATCTCGACAGGGGGCCAGCACCGGTTGTCCACCTCGCGTCGATGCCGGCCGAACACGTCCTCGCCGTCGGCGGCGCGATAGGCCTCGCCCAGGAGCCGGTTCGACAGCCACCGCGTACACATGACTTGACGTTCCTCGTACTGCGCGAGCGGGCCGTCCCAGTTGCCGCGGTACCGCCTGAGGAACTTGGCCTCGGGCGAGAACACCGCGCCGGCCGACGCAAAGGCGGCGCGTCTGACCAGCCGCCGCCACCCGACGGCGCGGTCCGCGTAGCCGCGCAGGTCGTCGTACCGCCGGTAGCCCGCGAACGTCTCGTCCCCGCCGTCGCCGGTCAGCGCGACCTTGACGTGCTGGCTGGCCATCTCGCAGACGCGATAGCATGCCAGCGCCGACGAATCGGCGAACGGCTCGTCGAAGTGCCGGACCAGCCGCTGCACCGTCGTCACCGGATCGATCCGGACGTGCTCCTCGTGATGCTCCGTGCGGTACTTACGGGCCAGCGTCCGCGCGAACGGCAGCTCGTCGAAGCCCGCCTCCTCGAACCCGACGGTGAACGTCTTGATCGGCTGGCCGGACACCGTCGCCGCCAAGGCAACGACCAGCGACGAGTCGACGCCGCCGCTCAGCAAGGCCCCGACATCGACGTCGGACTCGAGATGGCTTTGGACCGACGCACGGAGCTTGCGGTCGAGCTGTTCGATTGCCTCGCCCTCGTCGCTCAGCTTGTCGCCGCCGAAGTCGGGCGCCCAGTAGCGTCGCGTCTCCAGCGTGATCCGCCCGCCGTCCGCGTCGCGGGCGGCGCACAGGACGTGGGCCGGCGGCAGCTTGTAGACGTTCTCGAAGATCGTCAGCGGCTCGGGGATGTACTTCCACCGCAGGTACTCCCGCAGCGCGTGCCCCGAGATCGCCGGCCGGGACGGCAGCAGGGCGAGGATCGACTTGATCTCCGATGCGAAGATGAGCGAGCGCCCGTCGTGATAGTAGTACATCGGCTTGATGCCGTTGCGATCCCGCACCAGCGTCAGACGCCCCGCCGTCTCGTCGAGGATGGCAATCGCGAACATGCCCTGAAGCGAGGTGACGAAGTCGCTGGCGTCTTCCTCGTAGAGGTGCAGGGCGACCTCGCCGTCGGTGCGCGTTCGGAACGCATGCCCGCGGCCCGACAGGGCGTCGCGGAGCGCGCGGAAGTTGTAGATCTCGCCGTTGTAGCAGAGCCAGCGTCGACCCGACTCGTCGGTGATGGGTTGGTGGCCCCCCGCCAGGTCGATGATGCTCAGCCGTCGGTGCCCCAGGAACGTCCGCCCGCCGTCACGGACGAGATGCCCGCGATCGTCGGGCCCGCGATGCGCGAGCAGATCGATCGCACGGTCGAGCCGATCGGCCTGATCGGCCCAGCCGAAGGGGTCGACCGCCATGCCGCCCAAGATCCCGCACATCGTCTACACCAGCCCCATCGCCTACGGGTCGCTCGAACGGGGCCTGTTATAGCACAACCGCCGCTCGCCAAGAAGTACGAAGGGCAGACAGTGAAGCTGAGAAGATCCCGCGGCGTGTTTGCGGAGAACCGACGCCTTTGCAGGGCGTGTGACATGGGTCCGTTCTGCGGGCCCCGGGGCCTAGCTGTCCTCAATCAGCTTGCGGGTCGTCTTGTCCCATCTTCGCAAGCGGCGGCTCAGTCGGTGCTTACCGTGGCAGTCAGTACAGTGCTTCTTGGGCGTGCCGGTTGCATGCAGCACGGGCCGGTGTGGCTTGATGTCGATCTTGGCGCGGGGGTGGCACGTCATGCAGGAGGGATTGATCTTCGCCTTGGCGTATATGACGTCGGGCGGCGTGAGGTGGTCTTCGTCACCGCAGTGGGCGTCGGACGAGCCGTGGCAGCGCTCGCAGCCGACATTGGCCCGCGCGTGCATGACGGCGAGCTTCTCGTCCTCGTAGTTGATGTGGCACACGTGGCAACGGCCGTTGTCGGCCACGGGGCCGGCTGGCGGAGGCAGATCCTCCGCGCCATCGCCATCTTCGAGCAGCAGCAGTGGCTCCTCGTCGACGTCGCGCACCGGCGGAATCGTCTGTTCACAGCTTGCCGCTGCAACGACCACCGCCGACAGCACAAGCACCTGCGAGCGATATCTCGATTGCCTCACACGTACTCCCAGTCCTTGAGCCACTGGTAGTTGGCCGGCAGCCTGGCCCAGGCCTCGTCCATGGCGTGCTCGAGCTCAGCGGCCTCGGCCACGTCGAGCTCGCGACGCTCCTTGACGGCCTTGGCCATGTTGTCCACCTGGTGGGGGTTGATCATGCCGGGGATGGGTGCCGTGATGGCCGGGTTGCACAGGATGTACCGGATGGCGAGTCGCGCCAGCCGGTCGTCTTGCTCGGCGTGGGGGTTGCCGGGCGTGCTGTCGCCTTTGAACAACGAGTTGCTCGCGAACGGCTTGATACCGAAGAAACCCACGCCATGCTTGGTGATCGCCTCGAAAACGCTGTCTTTCGGCAGGACCTTGCTCTTGGCGGTGTAGGGCGTCACGACGACCTGAACCACGTCGGGATAGGTCTCGATCATCCACTTGATATGTGGCCGGTCGTGCGACGACAGCCCGACGAAGCGGGCCTTGCCCTGCTGGCGGGCCTTGGCCAGGGCGCCCATCATCTCATCCACTTCGCTCTTGCTGTGCCGGCCGCTCTGCTCGTGCATGGTGATCCGCCACAGGTCCACATAGTCGAGCTTGGTCCTGCGCATGCCCTTGTCGAGCGTACGCAGGAGGGCCTTGGTCGTGCGGCACTTTTCGTTGCGCATCTCCTCCTGGTACCAGGAGAAGCCGAGGTACATCTTGTCGCGCCTTCCCCTCAGGGCCTCGCTATAGGCGGTCACCTCCTGCCACGTGCAGGCGTCGATGTGGTTGATGCCCGATTCGATGCAGCGGGTGACGACGTCGCGGCGGTTCTTCCGGAAGCCCGGGCTGTCCAGGTCGGCGCTCAGCCAGCCCTTGCCCTTGAAGACGCCCGGCACCATCTTGTCGATCCGCTTCCAGTGACCGCCCATGCACACGGCGGAGACCCACAGGCCGGTCTTGCCCAGCCGGCGGTACTCCATGTCGGGGTTGTAGCTGCGGGTCTTCCTCATGGCCGCCTCGGCTTTGTCGTGGGACTCGCAGGGCTTGCCCGTCTCGCCCTTCTGGGCCTGTTCGCAGCCCGCCGCCGTCAGCGCAAGCCCGGCTGCCCCCACCGCGCCGTTGCGCATGAACTTCCGACGGGTCACGTCGCTCGTCTCGTCCGATGGTCGTTGCTTCTGGTCCATGATTTGCTCCTTGGTCCTGTGATACCGGCTCACATTGCGGATCACCTCTCACGTCATTCGGGCGGGCCCATTATACCATGCTTACCGGCCCTTGCCCGGTCCGCACAACCGGGGACGTGTCATGGCTGGATCGCCTCCTGCTGGTCGGGCCTCAGGACGGCGTGGTTCCCGTGGCAGTCGGTGCAGACCGCTTCATCCAGGATCATCCGTCCGTTGG
>CAYOGX010000162.1:0-7950 GCA_964403235.1 uncultured Planctomycetales bacterium
GATGGCCCCCTGTCGGATCCACTTGCCCGAATCTACCACCAACGGCTTCAGCTCATCACGCGGCATCGGCCGGGGCCACGCCGGCAGCCAGATCCGCGGGATCGTCACCGTCGGCCCGTCCGGCAGACAGCGGATCAGCTCGTCGACCGCCCTGCCGATCGTCTCGCCGTCGCGACCGCCGGCGACGATCACGTTCTTGCCCACACCGTGCGGGTTGTGGATCGTCATCAAGCTGAATTGGCCAGGCTCGGGTCGAGGCACGTACGCCCAGGACCTCGGCGACGTCCGTAGGATCGCGATGTTGTTGTAGACGTCGCCTAGCATCACCAGATGCCACTGCTTGAATGCATCCGGTCCGATCTCGGCCGCGGGCCGAATCGCCGGTGCCTGCCCACCGCGCCGACCGATTTCTGCGGCCAGCCGTTCCGCCGCCGCGCGGCAAGATTCGTCGTCGGGCAGCACGATCTGGCACGTCGCCCGGCCCGATTTGGCCAGCGTCGTCGTCAAATGCAGCGGTTTGAGCCGCTTGAACCGATACGCCAGGTCCTGTCGACACACGCGCAGCTGGTCGACGTACACGCCGCTCCCTTCGGTCAAGGCAAACACCAGGTCCACCGGGCCCGCTTCCGACCGCTGAAAATGCCCCTTCAGCCGCGTGAACACGGCGTTCGTCGGATACACCGGTCGCATCACCTGCCCACCCGCCTTGGCGCCGACTTCATTGAACGTATCGGCATCTTTGGCCCTGGCACGGACCTGCACCGAATAGGCCCCCGTCGGCAACGTCACCGTCAGCTTTAGCGACGCGCCGGGCTTGCCCAGCAATACCGCCTGTCCCTTGCTCGCGCCCTCGATCTTGGCGACCTCCCCACCGGCCACATCGCCGCTTTCAGCCTCGAACGTGACGGACTCGAACCCCGCCGGCCTTGAGCCCGTCTCCGCGCCAACCGCCGCCGCGGCGACCACAGCAACGCTCACCGTCGTCAATACCAGCATCGTCTCGCCCTCGCTTACCGCGAATCGCCCCGCCCGTCGCCGTCGGAAAGGACATACCAGCGCCTGGGTGGCACGGTCAAGGAACGACCGGTCAAGGTCGTACCTTGGCCGTGATGTCACGTCGATCGCGCATCCTCACGGCCAAGCTCAGCCTCGTGCCTCGGGGTCGCTTGACCGTGCCACCCTACACGCGGCTGGAACACAGACAGGCGCAGGCGCACTTGCGCCCACGCTGGAGTCGCAACGACAATCCGCATCAGCATTCGGAATCGTCGTGGGTTGCGTGACCGTTGCCGGGGACTATCCGCCCCTACGTCTTCAGCGGCGCTTCAGATCAGCTCAGCAGCCTCTTGCGGGATCCAACCCGATTTGCCATTGGGCAGCTGGATGTGGTACCAGCGCCCAGTCCGACCCACCAGCTCGAACTCGACGCCCTGGTGCAACTTTTCTTCGAACGCCGGGCTGCCCCCCAACCCCGGATCCTTGTTGGCCACGACCTCGTCCGCGACGATCACCCCCTCATGCCGGTGCTCAGCCGCGTAGGCGCTGGCCGCCACCGACACCCCCAACGACACCCAGACGACGAGTAACACGACCAGCACGTATCGCCACGTCGGGTGCGGGACGAACGTCGCGCCAATCGCACCCATCCAGAACAGCATATACACAACGATTCCCGCCCACGCTCGCCCGCCGAGCGTTGAACCGTAGTGCCAGAACAGCAGCGCATGGATCAGTGCCGTCTGACCGGTGACCGGGATGTCGTTCCGCCGAACGCTCCGCGCCACGCGCAGCCCTTCAGCCAATCGGCCATCGTCGGGCATCAGTCGTCCAGCACGGCGGTAGTAGAGAATCGCCAACCCCACTTCCTTTAGCCGTAGGTAGG
Source organism: uncultured Planctomycetales bacterium (assembly GCA_964403235.1). Taxonomy (GTDB): domain Bacteria; phylum Planctomycetota; class Phycisphaerae; order UBA1845; family JAFGLZ01; genus JAFGLZ01. The sequence continues at coordinate 1,883 of CAYOGX010000162.1, forward strand.
CGTTGCCCAGGTTGTAGTACAGTCGCCCATTGACCACGCCGTCATCGACCAGCGCCTGAAACCCGTTGGACGCCTCGCGAAGTAGCTGCTCGGCCCGCTCCATGTCCGTGCCGGCCAGCTCCACCCCCTGCTCGTACGCCCGCTGTGCCTGGTAGAACACCTCCACCCGCCGGGCCCGCGACATCCCCAACGCCACGCCCGCCGGCCACGTCAGCAGAATCAACATCAAAACGACCACGGACACGCGCCAACCGCCGCGCCAACGCACCGGCCTCCCGACATGCAGGCATGTCGACATGTCGACTTGTTGACGTGTCGACCTGTGGCCGTTTCGGCGTTTCGACGTTTCGACGTTTCCCAGCGTCACGGTTTCCACGTTCGCTCGAGTTGCCGCAGGCACTGTTCCGCCTGGGTCATTAGTGTATCGTTGCTGGCGGCCACGCCCGCATAACGCGCCGCTTCGCATGCAGCCAGCAGCTGATTGACCCCCTCAATGGTCTCGTCTGGCGCGCCGTCGTCACGGATCTGGTTGACGGCATCGGTTCGCGTCAGCCCACCGGCTGGCAGATTCGCCCGGTCGGCCACGTAGTTCAGCAACGCCTCGGCCACCTGGCCCGCGGGATCCGCCGACGTCCTGGCCGACCCCAACCGCTGTTCAGCGCTCCGCCGCGCGCCGCGACGTCGCGACAACGCCACATCCGTCCGCAGTCGATCCGACCGACGTCGCAGCAGCCAACCCACCAGCCATACCACCGGGGGTAACGCGACCGACACCGCCCATCCCGGCCCCGGCGCGAAGACCTGGCTGGCCAGCACCGCGTCCGCCTCGGCGTAGTTCGCACGAATGCTGTCCGCCGCCTCCGTCAGCAGCGACGACTGAACCGACCCGATGGCGGCCGGAACCACGATCTCATCCGGCGACAGCGACTCGGCCGCGTGAACGGTTACGGGGATCGGTTCGCTCTTGACGGTGACGAACCGTCCCTTGCCCTGGTCAGCGTCGGGATCGAAAAACACGAACGGGATCGGCGGGATCGCCTCAACGTCCTCGTCGGTGGCCCGGATCTTCTGGCGGTACACCTTCTTACCCTCCTTGACCTCGCCCGCCAACTGCTCGTCCAGGACCTTGAATCCCTTGGCCAGCTCGGGCACCTTCGCCAGCTGCGGCGCGGGGACCCGCTCCAGCAACCCCTCCCCGCCGATCTCCATGTTCAACGTGATCAGTTGCCCTCGACGGACGTCCGTCCGGTCGGCCCAGACCTTCCACGTGTATCGCCCGATGGCGCCGTTGTACGTCGGCGGGCGGCCCTCGTCGGGAACCGCCTTGACCACGATGTCCGGCGGACGGGCCTGTTCCGCCAACCGCCGGCCTCGCTCCATCCTCAGATCCCCGAACACGCTCCGACGCAACCGAACCGGATAGTTCATATTGATGCTTACCGGTTCCGGCCGGTAGGGGCCGGGCTTGTCCGGTCGGACCTTCTGTCTGGCCTGATACAAGTAGTACTCGTGTTCCTGCCCTTGCCGGTCTTTGCGCAACGCCCTACGCACCTGGAACTTGTTTGTCGCCGCCTGTTTCGCAAACGGACCGAACGCGCTCCCGCGCTTCAGCAGCCCCCACATCTGGTTGCCGTTCAGCTTGACGTCCCCCTGTCGGAACGGCCGAACCCAGATACGCAGCGTCAGCTCGAACGGCTGCTCCACGTAAACCGATTCGCGGTCGGCCGCGAACTCGACGAACAGCAGGTCGCCCGTCTCGCTCTTGACCGCCACAATCGTGATCGGTGCCGTCTTGTAGACCTTGCCCCCGATCTTCACGCCGATTGCGGGAATCGTCAATCGACCTGCTCGTCGGGCTCGAACTTCGTACACATACGTCAACGTCGTTCGGCTCGTGATCCGACCGTTGATGATCTGTGTGAACGAGCTGCGGCTCGGGTTGGGCGTCACCAATGCGATCTGGAAATCGGGCGTCGTCGGCAATTCCGGCGCGCTGACGCTTGCGTCCCCCTCCACCTCGATCTCTAGCTGAAACACCTCGCCGGGCAGCACCTCGCGCGACGACACCTTTGCCGTGACAGCCACACCCTCGACCGGACGACCCACCGTCGCGGCCACAACCGCCGCCATGATCATCACGCCGACTGGCCGGCGCGCCGTCCTCCCGATATCATGCGGCGACATCATCATTACCTTGTCCACGCCTCCACGCACTGCCGTTACCAGTCCTTGTCCACGAACACACGCCCGGCCGCCCGCTTGCGCGCCTGTGCACGGCGACGCTGACGCTCCTTGTCGCGCACGGCCTGCAACATCCGTTCGGCCTCCTCACGGCTCATCTGCTGCTTCTTCTGCTCCTGCTTGGCACCTGCCTGTTGTTGTTGCTCCTGCTGTTGTTGCTGCTGGGGTTGCTGTTCTTGCTGGTCCTTCTGCTGTTGCGGCTGCGACGACGGTTGCGACTTCGGTTGGGATGACGGCTGCGACTGCGGTTGTGATTGGGGCTGCGACTGCGGCTGGCTCTGTGCCTGCTTCTTCTTCTCCTCCTCTTCCTTTTTCTTCTTGTCTTGCAAGTCCTTGATCAGCAGCCGCGCCGTCTCGATGTTCGCACGGGCATCGGCGTCCTGCGGGACCAGCTCCAACGCCTGACGATAGTACCCGATCGCCTCCCCGGCCAGCTTAATCGCTTCATCGTAGCTCTTGAGCTTCTCCAGGGCCTGGCTGTACGCACAATTGCCCAGGTTGAAATGGGCGGCCGCCTCCAGCTTCAGATCACGCGTCGACAGCGACTCGGTAAACAGCTCGTGGGCCTTGACGTAGTCCTTCTTGCGGTAGTGCACCAACCCCTGGTTGTACTTCAGCCGCGGCGACTCGGGCTGGCTCACCTCCGCCTCGCGATACGTTTTCAGGGCCTCATCATACCTGCCCGCCCTCAGCGCCTTGTTGCCCTGCCGCGTCAGCTCAGCCGCCGACGGACCTTCGGCCGCCGCAGCCCCACACGTCCAGGCCAGTCCCAACACTATGGCCACGACCGACGCCTTCATGCCACCTCCCGCGTCTGCTCGCCAGCCACGGCACCCGCCGGCCTCCCCACACGCTCCGGAACCAACGCCTCGATGATCAGCAGCCCCAGACCCACCAATGCGAACAGCCAATGCCATGCCTGACCCCGCTCGACCTTCCTGGCCTCAAACTCCCGCTTCTCCTGGTCCATCTTCGCGATGATCTCCTCGTAGATCTTGTCCAGCTCGATGCTCCGCACCCCCGCGTCGACGTACACCCCCCCACCGACGGCCGCCATCTCACGCAGCACCTGCGGATTCATCTTCGACCTGACCTCTTGCCCGTCGTATTCCAGGTACGTGATCCGCCCGTCCTTCTCGACCGGAATCCGCTGGCCCTGCACCGGATTCCCGACCCCGATCGCGCATACCCGGATGCCACGCTGCTCGTAGGCATCGCGGGCCGCGTCCACCGGCCAAGACGAATGGTCCTCCCCGTCCGTGATCACCACGATCACCTTGTGCTGCTTCGCACGGTCGTCGAAATGCTCCGCCGCCAGCCGAACCGCGTCGCCGATCAGCGTCCCGCCCAGCGGCGCGCTGTACGGACCCACTTCGTCCAGCACCAACCGATAGAAACCGTAGTCCGGCGTCAGCGAGCACTTCAGCACCGCCTTGCCCGCGAACGTCACCAACCCCACCTGGTCGCCGTCCAGGATCGCCAGCAGGTCGCGGATGTCCTGCTTGGCCCGCTCCAGGCGAGACCCGCCGACGTCCTCGGCCAGCATCGACCGCGACACGTCCAGCACGATCATGATGTCGATCCCCGTCAGCCGGACCGTCTTGGTCGACACCCCCCAACGCGGACCCAACCCCGCGCTCGCGATGCACAGAATCGCCGACACCGTCAGCCCCGCCTTGATCACCTGCCGCGACGGGCTGACCGTCGGCATCAATTGGCCGAACAGGTTCGCCGTCGCGAACCGCGCTAGTGCCCGTCGCTTCTGGGCGAACTGATAGACGTAGAATCCCGCCGCCAACAGCACGCACGCGATCCCCGGCCACAACCACGGCCATCGCTGGAAATGCAGGTCCTCCCGCGTGCCCGCGTACGCCCACAGGACCGCCGGCGGCAGCAGAATCCACAGCAGGTGCAGCAAATGCACCGGACGCGGCAAACGATCCATCACGGAATCTTCCTGAAACGCGTGCTCAACAGCGCCACCTCGATCAACAGCAGAATCATCGCCATCCACACTCGCGGCACCATCCCCGCCCAGCTCCAGCCCATCGGCGCCGTCGCCAGCTCCGTCCACTCCAGGTATCGCTGCTCGATCGTCTTGGTCTTCTCCAGCCGGTCGATCTCCGCGTAAATCTTGCGCAGGCTGGTCGTGTCGGTCGCGCGGAAATACCGCCCGCCCGTCATCTCCGCGACCTTCTGCAGCGGTGCTTCGTTCAGGCCCTGGCGATAGGGTACCAGCGTCACCTGGCCGTTCTCGTCCTCGCAAGGGTATGAACACCGCCGCCGCGACCCCGCACCGATCACGTAGATCTTGTACCCCAGCGTCGCCGCGATCTCCGCAGCCTTCGCCGGCAACATGCTGTCCGGCACGGTCTGGTTGCCGTCGGTCAGCAGGATGATGACCTTGCTCTTGGCCTTGGTGTCCTTTCCGCCCTTGTCCGCCTGACCTTTCGCGCGCGCGAACTGCCTCAACCTTTCCACCGCCACCGCGAGCGCGTCACCGATCGCCGTACCGTCCTCATCCATATTGCGAACCGGCTGGAAGCCGCCCCACCCCCGACGGTAGATCACCTTGATCGCGTTGCTCTCGTCCAGCACCCGCGACAGGTTCGCGTGGTCCAGCGTCAGCGGCACCTTGCTGTCGGCGTATCGGGCGAACGTGATCAGTCCGATCAGATCGTCCTTGCGACCGTCCAGCCCGCCGCTTCCCTCGATGAATTCACGCATCACCTTCTTGGCCGCCGTGATCCGGTCCGCCCGCTTGCCCTCCCACTCGAAATCTAGCGCACGCATCGACGACGACACGTCCAACACCATCTGAATCGCGATGCCCTCCGCCGTGACCCGTTGATGCTCGTTGCCCTTCTGCGGCCGGGCCAGCGCGATCAGCAACACCATCATCGCCGACCACCGCAGCAGCGGGATCACCCTCCTGGCGCGCGTCCACGACGTCGCCCGTTGTTCCCGAAGCCGATCGATCGTCGAGAACCGGATCCCCGATCGGTGCGGCTGCAACCACCGACGCAGCAATAACACCACCGCCAAAACGGCGAAACCCAGCAGCAGCGCCATGTCCCATTGCAGCCTCATGCCGCAGACTCCCGGGTTTCTTCGTCATCCACCGCCGGTCGTATTTCCTTCCCGCGCTCGGCCGTTTGCTCGATGAAATGCCGCGCCCCGGCAAACACCTGCTCGATTTCCTCGCTACCAGGGCGGTAACACGCGTATTTCACCATATCGCAGGCGGCCATGAACGGCTCGAGCAACGCCTTGTGCCCCCCGGCCAGCCGATCGCTATCGCGCATCGTCGCCAGAAACTCCTCCGTCGTCATCTCCGGCGCCATCAGCTCGAACCGCAGCTCGATGTACTGCCGAACGATCCCGTTCAGGCGGTAGTAGAACGGCTGGACCTGGTCCTGCCCCAGCAGGTCCTCGTCGACCAGCCGTTGCAGTTCCTCCATCGCCCATTGGTGCGGCGGAATCCGCAACACACGCGGACCGCGTCGCCGACGCCGCCGAACCCACCACACCACCACGATCACCACCGCCGTCGCCCCCGCCACGCCCCCGATCACCCACCAGTACCACCGACTCGGCGGCTCGGGCAGACCCACCGGCTCCTTCACGTCCCGGAACTTTGTCGGATCGAACTGACCCTCCAACAGCGACGTGACCTCCAACTCAAACGGTTCGGTGCTGACCTGACCGGTGATCCCCGGCTGGCTCGCAGGCATCGTCGTTGGATGGGCCTGACCGGCCGGACGCTGACGCCGGTCAGTGAACGCCACCGTGATCGGCTTGGCCTCGTACGTGCCGGACAGATCACA
>CAYOGX010000163.1:0-7930 GCA_964403235.1 uncultured Planctomycetales bacterium
GAACGCGGAAGCGGGGCATGGTTACCTCCCATCTGCCAACGGCATCAGTCAGTGTGAAGACCGCGGCACTTCTGGCCCACCCTCATCCTAACCGCACGAGCCCGGAAAAGTGAATCATGCAAGTTCTTTGAGATCAATGAGGACTGGGTTTTCCGGAAGGACCGGGGCGAGGAAGGGTGTCAGGGTTGCTCCGTAGAAGACCTTCCCACAGCCTGGTGCGAGAAGGGATTATCGCACCAGGCCCTGCCCCGGACCCTGAACCCTGGACCCCAAACCCTACGCTTCCCTGATGGTCATGGTCTTGGCGTCGTAGACCATCCGCCGGCCTCGGTAGAGGCTCTCGGCGGCCAGGATGCAGGCGACCGAGTGGTCGTAGCCGGCCTCGACCGGCGCGTGGGGGTCCTTGCGGGTGCGGAGGCACTCGACCCAGTTCTGGACATGGTTCTCGTTGGACTTTGGCTTGACCTTGAACGGCTTGGGGAAATGCCGCTTGCCTTCACGCGCGCCGTTCGGGACCACCTGGAAGTTGACGAACGTCCCGCGCGTGCCGTACAGGACGATACGCCCGTCGTCGTAACGGTTCCCGAAGTGATTCGTGTACAGGCACAGGAATCCCTCGGGGTAGTCGAACAGGCTGTCGCACGTGTCGGGGTGTTCGCGTCCGTCGTCGCCCCAGATGTAGGTGCCGCCGAGCTGGACTGCGCTGCTGGGGCACTTGGCGGACAGGAACCAGATGACGATGTCGATGTAATGGCTCCCAAGGAGGGCGACCGGGCCGAGGGTGTAGTCCTTGTACAGGTGCCATCGTCGGTAGCGCTTCGGATCGAAGGGCCGGTCGGGCAGGTACATCAGGTAGCGTTTCCAGTCGACGTCCTTGGCCTTGACGTCGTCGTAGTCGCGCCGCCAGCGTGGATTCTGGTCGTGCCATCCGATCTCGGCTTTGGTGACCTTGCCGAGCTTGCCGGCGTGGAAGAAGTCGGCCCAGGCTTGGTTGGCGCCTATGCTGCGGCGTTGCAGTCCGATCTGAACGACGCGTTTGTTCTTGCGGGCGGCCTGGCGGGCGTCTTTGGCGTCTTCGAGCCGGACGGCCATGGGCTTTTCGCAGTAGGCATCCTTGCCGGCCTTACAGGCGGCGGCCAGGATCGGGGAGTGGGCGTGATCGGGCGTGGCGATCGTGACGGCGTCGACGTCGTCGCGGGCCAGCAGATCCTCGTAGTTGGTGGTCGCAAACGGCTTGCTGCCGAACGCCTTCTGGACCGCGGCCGTGGCCCTTTGCAGCGCCGGCTGCCAGACGTCGCAGACGGCCGTGATCTTCAGGTTGTGCGACTTGGCCAGCCGGGTAACCTGACTCATGCACCAGCGCGTGCCTCGGCCGCCGCAGCCGATGACGCCGACGTTGATCTGTTCGTTGGCGCCGACGACCTTACCCTTGGCGGGCAGGGCCTTGCTCGCCGCCAGCCCCACCGCCCCCGCGGCGGTGCCCATGATAAACGTCCGGCGATTGGGTTTGTCACGATCGGTGTCCATCTCTGCGATCCTCCTGGATGAATCCAGCGTGGTTAGCTCGACCAGACATCGGTCCGATTGGCGCGGCGCAGCCGGCCGAGCCCATCATCGCGTCAGACAGCGACGATGTCCAGCGTAGTAGCCAGTAAGCACAAGCGGATCTGTGGTATAATGCGGCACCAGGGCAGAGCACTGCGTAGGACTTGCTGGGCAAATGTCGCAACAGGAGCCACGTCCGTGAAGCTGAAGGTCGTCATACACCAAGCGGAGGAGGGCGGCTACTGGGCCGAAGTGCCAGCCATCCCGGGGTGCGCCACCCAGGGCGAAACGTTCGAGGAGCTCCTGCAGAACCTCTATGAGGCCGTCGAAGGCTGTCTGGCCGTCGACGTCGAGCAACCCAAGACCGACGCCGGGGGCATTGTCATGGATATTGCCGTATGAAGGCCATATCCGGCAAGGAGTTGGCTCGGATTGTCGAGCGCCGTGGCTGGCAGCTTCTGCGAACCCACGGCAGCCATCACATCTATGGCAAGGCGGGGAGTGTCGTTCGCCTGTCCATCCCCATACACGGGAACAAGCCATTGAAAGCCGGTCTCGCCAGGCACCTCCTCAAGATGGCTGGCATGGACGACACCGCGCTGGCGTAGTGCGTGTGACCCCGGATGGGCACCGTGATCGAACAAGGTCACGCGCATCCGCCCCGTTGCAGCGGCGGTTTCGGGCTGGTACGGTTGGGCACGGTTACAGGCTTCTAGGGAAGACGCCATACGGAGGAGACGTCGTCCATGAGCGCAGCACGATCCGGTCGGGCGGGCGGACGCACCGTGACGGTGGCCATCGTCGGATGCGGGTTTTCGGCCAAGTTCCACGTGGAGAACTACCGCCGGGTCCACGGCGTGAACGTCAGGATCAAGGGGGTGACCTCGCGCGTCCGGGATCGGGCGGCGGCGTTCGTAGCCGAGCACGGATTGGAGACAACCTATGACGACCCGGCTGCGGCCGCGGCCGACCCCGAGGTCGACCTGATCGACCTGTGCGTGCCGAACCGGCTTCACGAGCCGCTCGCGATCCAGGCGCTCGAGGCGGGCAAGCACGTCGCGGTCGAGAAGCCGCTGACGGCTTACTGCGGGCCGGGCGGCGACGATCCGAAGTGCGGCATCTACCACGAAGACGTCGAGGGGATCTACGAAAAGGCCGTCGCAGGCGCGGATCGGATGATCCAGGCCGCCGACCGCGCCGGCAAGTACCTGATGTACGCCGAGAACTGGGTCTACGCCCCGGCCATCCAGAAGGCCAACCGCCTGCTCAGCCAGTCCGACACGACCATCCTGCGCATGGTCGGCGAAGAGTCGCACAGCGGCACGCATTCGGACTACTCCAAGCAGTGGCAGTACTGCGGCGGGGGTGCGATGTTCAACAAGGGCTGTCACCCGGCCGGGGCGGCCATCTACCTCAAGGCGCAGGAGGGCCTGCGTCGAAACGGCAGGCCGATCCGCCCCGTGGCCGTCCGCGCCCAGATCGCCCAGTTGACGCATATCGAGTCGTTCGTCAACGAGACACCCAAGTACATCAAGACCGGGTGGGTGAACTGCGAGGACTGGGGCACGATGCTGGCGACGTTCGAGGACGGCAGCGTGGCCATGCTGACCGCGGCCGACACGATCCTGGGCGGCATCAGCAACTCGCTGATCGTCTACGCGAGCAAGGCCACCATCCACGCCTCGATGGTGCCGACGTCGTGCGTGATGGCCTACACGCCCGAGGGGGCAAACTTCGGCGACGAGTACATCCGCGAGAAGGTCGAGACGCACAGCGGCTGGCAGTCGGCCAGTCCCGACGAGGACTGGATGAACGGCTTTCCGGCCGAGTTCCAGGACTTCTGCCAGGCCGTCGTCGATCGCCGCCCCCCGATCAGCGACGGCCGGCTGGGACGGGACGTCATCCAGTTGTGCTACGGCGGCTACGTCTCGGCCGTCACCGGTCGCGAGTTCAAGTTCCAGACCTGAGGCCCCAGCCCCTAGACCCCATCCGGTCGATTGACACATTCGAGCGGTTCGGGTAACAAGAGGACCTGCGGTGGCGCGGCGCGCGGGGGATGGACCCCGTCCGTGCGAAAGGGAACCGGGCACCGTCATGCTTGGGCTGCTATCTAGACTCGGCGCTTACATTCTGGACCGGCTCGCCGGGTTCGGCGACTTCGGCGTGTTCACCTGGCGGACGATGGTCTGGCTGGTAATCGGATCGACCAATCGGCGGAACTACGGCCTGTTGTTGCCGCAGTTCTTCGAGGTGGGCACGCGAAGCGTCCCCGTCGTGCTGGTGACCGGGACTTTCGTGGGGTTCGTACTGGCGGCGGAGGCCATCGTCCAGTTGATGGCCGTCGGGCTCGGCGACCAGATCGGCGTGCTGGTGAACCTGGCGGTGGTCCGCGAGCTGGGCCCGGTGCTGGCCGGCACGATGCTGGCCGGCCGGGTCGGCGGCGCGCTGGCGGCCGAGCTGGGCACGATGAACGTCACCGAGCAAATCGACGCCCTCCGCAGCATGGGCGCCGACCCGATCCGATACCTGGTCGTGCCGCGGTTCCTGGCCTGCGTCCTGCTCACGCCGTTCCTGACGCTCTACTGCGACGTCATGGGCGCCCTGGGTGGATGGCTCATCTCCGTCAAGGTCTTCGCCCTCAAGTCGGACCCGTACTGGTGGTACACGGAGATGGCGTTGGAGAACTGGGACCTGTTCACGGGCTTGGGCAAGAGCGTCTTCTTCGGGGCCGCCATCGGCCTGATCAGTTGCTACAAGGGCTTTACCTGCGGTCACGGCGCCGAGGGCGTGGGTCGAGCGTGTACGCAGTCGTTCGTGGCGAGTTTCATCGCCATCTTGATCATCGACTTCCAGCTGATCCTCGTGTTCAGGACCCTCTACGAGGCGATATGGGGCATCAAGCCGCTGTTGTAGGGGTCGGCTGACACGGGTGCTGAGGTCGCCGGGAAAACGATGAAAAACGGTGATTCCATTGTCGAGCTGTGCGATGTCCACAAACGGCTGGGCAATGAGTACGTCCTCCGCGGCGTGAGCCTGAAACTGGCCGGTGGCCAGACCACCGTCATCATCGGTGAGTCGGGTGTGGGCAAGAGCGTCACGCTCAAGCACATCATCGGCCTGATGAAGCCCGACCGGGGCGACGTGTGGTTTCGCAGCGCGAACGCCTTCGACGGCCGACGGGTGCGCGTGCCCAACATGAACCAAGTCCAACTGGTCGAGCTTCGCAAGCGCTTCGGGTTTCTGTTTCAGATGGGTGCGCTGTTCGACTCGATGACGGCCGGCGAGAACGTGGGGTTTCCGCTCCGCGAGCACGCCAAGCTGAACCGAAAGGAAATCGACCGCAGGGTCAGGTGGAAGCTGTCGTTGGTGGGCCTGGACGGCTTCGAGGACAAGAAGCCCGCCGAGCTGTCCGGTGGGCAGAAGAAGCGGGTGGCCCTGGCCCGGGCCATCTCATTGGACCCAGAGGTCATCCTCTACGACGAGCCGACCACGGGGCTCGATCCCATCCGGGCCGACGTCATCAACGAGCTGATCCGCAGGCTCCAGGCCGAGCTGGGCGTTACCGGCATCGTGGTCACGCACGACATGGCCAGCGCGTACAAGGTCGGCGACCGAATCGTCATGTTGCACGACGGCCAGTTCATCGCCGACGGCACGCCGGACGAGATCCGCACCAGCCCCGACCCGAGGGTGCAGCGGTTCATCACCGGCCACGCGGACGAGAAGGACCTCGGTCCTCTGAAGGAAAGGTGAGACGATCATGGACGAGCTTCGCCGCAACGCGATGATCGGTCTGTTTCTGGTGGTGGGCCTAGCCGCAATGACGTGGCTGGTGATCATGTTCGGCGAGGCGCCGGCGTGGCTGATCGGCGGCAAGACCTATCCCGTCTACGCTTACTTCAGCAACGTGGCCAACGTCATCGAGGGCGACCCGGTCTACATGAAGGGCGTTCGCGTCGGCCACATCGGCACGATCGGCTTCCGCAACGAGGAGCACCCCGAAGAAGGGGTGCAGCTCGAGTTGGCGGTCCAGGAGAAGTGGCGGGTGCCGCGCTCGGCGCACGTACTGGTGGAGCTGTCGGCCGTGGGATTCGCCAGGCCGCTGGTCAAGATCATCGTCCCGCCGGTGCTGACCGACGAGTTTCTCCCCATGGACGGCACCGTACCCCTGTCCGGGGAGATGGTCAGCGCATTCGACTCCTTGTTCCCACAAGACGTGGTGGCCACGCTCCAGAAGTCTGCCAGCCAGATCGGCAACTTCGCCGAGGCCCTCACGCCCGTCGCCAACGACTTGCATGACATGCTCCAGCCGAGGGATATCCAGCGCGTCGACGACCCAGAGATCGAGGCCCAACGACTGTCGGCGAATCTCCACACGGCCGTCCAGCGTATGGACGCCGCGTTGAGGCATTTCAACCAGGTCCTGGGCGATCCCAACGTCCAGAGCAACGTCCGCGTGGCGATCCGGAACTTCCGGGAGGTCTCCGAGCAGGGCAAGGCCGTCATGGACGACCTGAAACACGTGGCCAAGCAGGCCCGCTTCGTCGCCGAGGACACCAAGGAGCTCACCGGCAAGATGAACAAGATGGTCGACAAGGCCAACGCCCAGCTCGACAACGTCACCCGCGCCATCATCGACCCCGCCGAGAAGCTCGGCAAGTTCTTCGACCACCTCGACGTGGTCGGCCGCAACCTGGCCGAGGGCAAGGGTACGGCCGGGAAGATGCTCGCCGATCCCGAGCTCTACGAATCGATGGTCCTGACCATGAAGCGGCTGCAACTGGCCATCGAGGACCTCGGCGCCCTGGTCAAGGAGTGGCAACGCGAAGGCCTGAACGTCAAGGGCGTCGGCTGGAAGCTACAGTAGCCGCCGCCGTACGGGCCGTTTTCTGTTCGAGGGGCAAGCGGGACCACGATCCTGCCGAGCGGCCGTTTGGCAGAACGGTCCCGCTAGCGGCTTCTCTGTAGACCCCGACGGCGCGGGCGGATCAGGCGGGAGGCCAACAGGCCGAAGGCCATCCCCGGAACAACCGTGCAAACGACGCAACAGTTTCCCAGCGGTGTTTCCAGAACAGGCGCCACCACGTTGTTCGGATCTGCTTCGAGCACCAACTCAACCGTTACCGTCCTGTGGCCGTCCATTGTCACCGTATTGGTGTTGGCCGTGGAACCGTCGTCATCCGTACCGCTCCAGAACACGACGCGGTAGCCCGCGTCGGGCGTCACCGTCAATGGAACGACCGTCCCTTCCTCGTAGCTCCCGGAGGTGGGAGCCACCGTTCCGTGACCGCCGACCACGCCGACTGTCAGCGTGTATCGGGTGGCCGAGATCCGCTCGAACTCAACCGTAACGGTCCTGGGGCCCGTCATGGTCACCGTGTTGGTGTTGGCCTTGGCGCCGTCGTCATCCGTCCCCGTCCAGGCCTTGACGCGGTACTCCGAATCGGGAGAGGCCGTCAGCGTGACCGCCACGCCCTCGTTCTGCGGCCCACTCGGCGGCGACAGCGTGCCATGCCCACCGACCACGCTTGTGGTCAACAGGTGCGCTGTTGTTGGGATCGGCTCGAACACCACCGTGACGGTCTTCGGGCCCGTCATGGTGACCGTGTTGGTGTTTGCCTTGGAGCCGTCGTCATCCGTCCCGGCCCAGGACTTGAGACGATACCCGGCATCCGGCGCGGCCGTTAGCGTCACGACCGTGCCCGGGGTATAGGTGCCGCCATTGGGTGCCACGCTGCCGTGCCCCTGAACGTTCACGGTCAGGACATGGCCGGGAAGAGGCGCCGTGCCCAGAACGTCGATGACGATGTCCAATGTCAACGTGGCACTCAAGGACGTGAGACCGATCTCATATCGGTAACGGCCAGCCAAGTTCGCCGTGACGACCCCGTTCGCGGGCGGGTTGACGGCAACGTCCCACGGCGTCGGTTCGGACCAGGCCGCCGTCGAGAACGTGGTCGCCAGCATCCCCGCCACGAAGATCGTGGCCTCCAGATAGCTTTCGGTGCTGACGGACCCTACCCCGTTGGGGTCAATCTGGCCGACATCGTCGTCACCCAAATCGAAATCCAGGAAGCGGACGTGTCCGGGCCCGATAGAGGCCGTGTTTATCCCCGCCAGGACGGTCACCATTTCCTCCGTGTTGAGGATCGCGCCTCCGATGAGCTGGAATGATTCGTTGGGTCCGGTGATCCCATCGCCGAGAAACCCGGCCAGGTTGAACGTACCGTCAACACGACTGGATACTACAGGTGGGATGAAGAGGTGATTGGGCTCACCATAGATCTCGACGGTGCTGTGATCTGGGTCGATCTGAAATGTGTAGACCCAGGGCACCGCCGGCGCCAGCGTGGCCAGACCTGGAACCACCAGCGCCGTCAGAACA
>CAYOGX010000164.1:0-7857 GCA_964403235.1 uncultured Planctomycetales bacterium
GCGACAAGATCCGCTGGGGCCGGGCCAAGAAGAGCCGCGTCGTCGACGAGAAGGAAAAACTCGCCACCGCCTGGCATGAGGCCGGCCACGCCCTGATCCAGGCGCTCCTGACCGAGACCGACCCCATCCACAAGGTCAGCATCATCCCTCGCGGCCCGATGGGCGGGTCGACGATGAGCCTGCCGGAGAAGGACCGCCAGACCTATGGGCGCAACTACCTGCTCCAGACCGCGCGGGTCCTGTGCGGCGGGCGAATCGCTGAGCAGCTGGCCGTCGATGACCTGTCGACCGGCGCTGCCGCCGACATTCGCCAGGTCACCGACATCGCCCGACGCATGGTCACCGAGTGGGGGATGAACGAGCAGGTCGGCTTCGTCTACTACGGCGAGGACGAGGCCCGCCCGAGCATCCTCGATCTGCCCGGCGGGCGAGAGTATTCCGACCAGACGGCCGAGCTGATCGACCGCGAGGCCAAGAAGATCGTCGACCAGGCCTACAGCGACGCCGAAAAGATGATCGACGAGCACCGCGAGCAGCTCCAGGGCATCGCCGAGGCCCTGCTCAAGTACGAGACCCTCGACGGGGCGGACATCGAGCGGATCATCAAAGGCGAAACGCTGGACAAGCCCACGCTCGCCGACCTACTCGAGGCCGAGCAGGCCACGCCCACCGCCCGCCCCATCAAAACCGCTCCCACACCGCCCGCCGAGCCCGAACTCGGCGGCGGCGCCCTGCCGCAGCCCGGCATGGGCTAAGCCCCTCGGCCTCCGTAGCTGCCAACCCGCGCAGCCAGCCTGCCTTGACAACGAAACCGAGCCAACACGCGTCGACAATGCTGACAAAGGGCACGTCACCAGAGAAACGCTCAGCAGGTCAAGTGAAACCCGGCGGAGACGCGGCGGCCTTGGGCGAGCAGATCGGTGAGGCGTTCGACGGCCTTGGGCGTGCTTAGGTCCATCAGCTCGATGCCGCGCTGCGCGAGGGCATCGCGGGTCTCCGTGGGGACGCGCATGACCTTCATGTGTCCGCGCCCGATGACGAGCACGTCCGGCGGGTCAGCCAGGACGACGGCCAGGTCCTCCATGCAGAGGCTGTGGCCCTTCTTGCGCCACCAGTCGGGATGGACGCGGCCGGCGTGGATGATGACGTCCTTGTCGTAGTCCACGCCGTCGATGGTCAGTCCGCCGAAACGGCAGTCGCTGATCTCCATCGTGCCCGCTCCTCGTGTTGCGGCGCCCTGCCGTACCCGCTCGACCACAGCGGTCCCTCGTGTATTCTACGCGACGGGGTTGGTTCATTGTAGAATGCGTCGAATGGTCCCGATCGATGCAGACGCGATCTACGTGACCGAGCGGGCGCAGGCCGATCCGCAGTGCGTCGCGCGGATGGAGCGGATGTGGCCCCATATCCGCGCCGACCGCGTCGAGGTCGTCACCGATGCGCGACTCAACGACGTCGTGACCGAGCGGAGCTGGGGCCGAACCGGCGGCCAGCGGACGGGCGAACTGCGGCGCGGCAAGAAGCTGACGGTCGTCTTCAACCGGTTCGAGTGGCTGGACAGCGAACAGTGGTGGCGGCGCAACGAACGGTTCCCGGCCCTAACGCGGTTCCTGCTGGACGGCAATGGGGCATGGCGCCTGCGCGAGGGCGAGCGTTTCGCCCATACGATGAAGTGCGTCTGCCAGTCGGCCTGGGAAATCCATTGCGCGTACGGTTGCGCCCACGCGTGCGCCTACTGTCACGTGGCCGACCTACTCAATATCACGCTGAATCTGGAGGAGCTCGCCGACTGCGTCGAAGACCTGGTCCGCCACCACCCCACTCAACAGCTCTACAAGTTCGACAACCTGACCGACACGATCTGCTTCGAGCCCGAATATGGCGCGTCGCGGATCATGGTCGAGCGCTTCGCACGGTTCCGGGACGATCCAACCGCGCCCGACGCCTACCTGATGCTGTACACCAAGAGCGACAACGTGGCGCACCTGCTGGATTTGGACCATCGGGGCCGAACCGTCGTCAATTGGACGCTGAGCGGCCAGACGCAATCGGCGCTGCTAGAGCGCGGCGCGCCGCCAAGCGGCGCGCGGATCGCGGCCGCACGGCAGTGCCAGGACGCGGGCTACACCGTTCGGGTCCGCCTGTCGCCGATCGTGCCCGTCGTCGATTGGCGCGACGAAAACCGGCACCTCGTCGAACAGCTCTTCGAGCACGTCAGCCCGGACATCGTCACGATCGACGTGGTCGGGTGGATGTCGGCCGAGGCGATGCGGGGCTCGATCGACCTGTCGCTGCTCGAGTCTCGGTTTCGTGCCGAGGTCGAAGCACTGCTGGGGGCGGACGACCCGTTCGAAGGCAAGCACCTCTTCTCGCACGAGCTGCGGGCCGAGGTCTTGGGGTCTGTCATCGACGAGATCCGTCGGGCGTGCCCGGACGTGACGATCGCGATTTGCAACGAGACGTTCGAGATGTGGTCCGAACTCGGCCCGCGTCTGGGCCAGCGCCCCGACCGGTATCATTGCTGCTGCGGGCCCACCAGCGTGCCCGGCGCGTTCTGAACGGATGGCCCTCGGTTTCCCGGGAGACCTATTGATGCCGACCCGGGGCATCCCATCTTGGCGGCAGATCCTCCTGACGGTGACGGTCACACTGATCGCTCAGGCGATCGGCCTCGTGGCGGCTCGGACCGTCTACTTCATGGACGACGCGCCGTTTTTCTTTCGCTACGCCGAGCACATCGCGCAGGGTTACGGTTATCGTTGGAACGTGGGGGAATCGCCGATCTGGGGGGCCAGCGCGCCGTTGTGGCCCCTGCTGCTGGCGGGCCTCGTCCGGCTGGGCGTCGGCGTGGAGACCGCGGCGATCTGGCTGGGGGCCGCCTTGACGCTGGCGGCCTCGACGCTGCTGGCGGTAACGGCACTCCGCCTGATCGGCATGACCGGTGCCCTCGCCTACGTCGTCTTCAGCGCAACGAACTTCAAGTTCTGCTTCTGGGCGACACAGGGGATGGAGACGCCGCTGTCCTACCTGCTCGTGGCGCTGGGTCTGGCCGGGTTGTGCTGGAAACGCCCTGCCGTTCCAGCGAGTGTGGTGGCCGGCCTCAGTCTGGTCCACAAGCTCGACTTTGCGCCCTTCGGGGTACTGGTGCTTGTCGGTGCATGGATACGGACGAGGCGCTTCCCGTGGTATGCGCTGGGCGTTTCGCTCGGGATGGGTGCGCTCTGGTACGGGTTCGCCCTATCGCATTTCGGTTCCCCGATTCCGAACGCCCTGATGACCAAGCTCCAGGCGACCTACGGTGGCGTGGCGTGGCACTGGTTCCTGACGGTGGCGCTGCTGGACGGCGGGCGGAAGATCCTGCTGCTCTGCGCGATGCTGTCGGTCCCGGCGTTGTGGCCGCAGAAGCAGCTCCTAGCGGTCGGCTGGGGGTTGATTGCGATCCTGACGGCAGGCTACACGATCAGCCCACCGGCTGAGGCCTTCGAATGGTACGCGATGCCGATTCAACCGGCCCTCTGCTTCCTGGCCGCTGCAGGAACGTCCTTCGCGCTAAGGCGTGTGACGAATGCCGCATCGTTGTCTGCATCGAGACTCGTCGTCGCGCACGTGTTCGCGCTGGTCGCGATCGGCGCTGCCTGCGGCCTCGAGGAGCGGCGCGTCACGGCGGCGACGAAGCGATGGGTCGACCACGTGGAGCAGGATCGATCGAACGCGGGTCGATGGGTGGCGCACCACACGCCTGCGGATGCGACGGTCCTGACGGGTTTTGGAAATGTGGCCTACTACGGGCAGCGTTACGTCTACGACCGGTCCTACCTGAACCGGCCCAGGCCGGCAGGGGGCGGGACGGAGGACTTCGTCGGCCGCTTCCGCCCCGATGTGATCGTTGAGTGCTACCACAACTCGGGCATCCCACCTCTCGGAGCCCGTCCGACGGCGGGATATCGTGTGGCGCGGGTCTTCGACGTCTCTCACCGGCTAGGCGGCATCGATTTCTACGTTGTGGTGATGCTGCGTCAGAATGATGCCGTCGGACCGACACAGAGCGACGCGCGGCCCGAGAGGGAGGCCTCGTAGGGGCGCGCGGGCCGGCCCGTCTTGCTGCACGGGCGTTCAGTCGATCGCGGCCAGCTTGTCGGCAACGAAGGGCCAGACGCGCTCCTTGTAGTACCGATGGCCACCGCGACCGACGTACAGCTCGACGTTCTGCTCGGCCCTCGCGGCGGCGTAGATCTTCTGCAGCTCGCCGTACGCACGTTGGACCCCTTCGATGGGGAAGATGTCGTCGTCCTGACCCGCGACGATGAGCATCGGGCGAGGGGCGACCAGCCCGGCGATGTCGTACATCTCGGCGTGGGTGCTCAGGTCGGGGACGTAATTGCACGGACAGTGATGGATCGACAACGTGCTGTCCTGGAAGGTGCAGAAGTAGCACCCGGGCACGGCCACGGCAATGCGCGTATCGACGGCGGCCAGGAACAACGTGGCCGTCCCGCCGCCGCTGTTGCCCGTTGTGCAAATCCGTGCAGGGTCGACGTCGTCGCGGGCTTCGAGCCAGTCGACGAGTTGCATCAGATCGGCGATCCGCATACCGAGCAGATTCCGGCCGGTCTGCGCGGCGCGACAGGCGAGCTGCGTGCAGCTATTGCCGTGCTGACGGCTGAATTCGTCCTCGAGCATGAGTTCGCCGAAGCCCCGCAGATCGGGCGCGACCGCGATCATGCCCTGCGCCACCGCCTGGACGGCGTAGTCGCGCTCGCCCTCGGCGATACCGGCGGCGTCGTAGTCGGGCGGGGGCAGGTTGACGGGAATGCACTTGCCGGGCCCGTGGCCGTGAATGGCCAGCATTGCCGGCCGGGGGCCGTCTTGCCGCGCGGGACGGAGCAGGTATGCCGGGACCCCCAGATCGTCCGCCGCCCGCATGACGATCTTCTCGCGGAGGTAGCTGCC
Source organism: uncultured Planctomycetales bacterium (assembly GCA_964403235.1). Lineage (GTDB taxonomy): Bacteria > Planctomycetota > Phycisphaerae > UBA1845 > JAFGLZ01 > JAFGLZ01. Next base: position 4,951 of record CAYOGX010000164.1, read on the forward strand.
GCAGTCCTCGCAGCTGACGACGTCCACCGGCGGCGGTTCGGTCGGCAGGACCGGCAGTCGCAGCAGGTCGACGAGGCGTTCACGGAGCTCAGCCTGCCAGAAGTCGAAGCCCCGTTCGTGGGTGGCGAAGCTCAGCCGGCCCCGGGTGCTCGCCAACCGAGCGAAGACGTCGGTCACGTTCACGCAGGCGCGTTGGGTCAAGACGGATCTCCCTACCTAGGAGCGTTCTGGCGGCCTCGCGTTTCCCGGCGGTCCGAGCTTCGAGCGCCAGCGCCGGGTCGTGGTGCCCCTTCGCTCGCGCTTCGGGCCCATGCGAGCGGCGCCCTGTCCAGCACACCCGTCCGGGATATTCGCAGGCCATCTTACCGGAAGGCGGGCGTGGATTGCGAGGGATCGTCGTCAGGCCTCGGCGTCGGCACTGTTCTGGAACTGCTGGATCTGGTCGCGGATTCTGGCGGCGTCTTCGTAGCGTTCCTCGTGCAGGGCGCGTTGGAGCTTACGCTCGAGGCGCTCGATGGCGCCGATCGGCAGGCGCTGCGTGATGTCGTGGCGGAGCGCGCGAAGGATCTGGACCTCGCTTGACTGCTCGAAGGCGTCGGGCCGCTCGTGTCGCTCGAAGAACTCGCGGATGGCGGACAGGGACGCCTCCACGTGGGCCAGCGCGGTCTTGAACATACCCGCCCGCATGGCCTGCATGGCCTTGGCCCGCGCGTTCATCATCACGATGTAGGGCCGGTACTGCTCCAACACCAGCCGGTCCCACTCTTCGGCCGCATACTTGTTGCACAGATCCAGCGCCTGGAGATTACGGGCCGTGTCGCGCTCCACCCGGCCGAAGTCCTCCAACACGAACAAGGACAGGTAGCGGTGATAGTACATCAACGCCTCGTCGCGCAGGGACTGGCAATCCTCGCTGCTCAGCTCGAATCCCAGGTCGGTCCCGTTGCTCTCCTCGTACTTGCGAAATCGTTCTTGGTGACAGGCCAGGAGGGACTCGTGGCCATCGGGCCGCTGGCCGTCGGGCCGCCCGTCCATCTCCATCTGCAACAGCCCGAGGTCCAGGCGCATCTGCACCTTCTCCGCGCCGTCCGTACCCACAATCGTCCGGACAGTGATCTTGCCGGGCTCGTAGGGCCAGGTGTCCATGATCTGTCGCAGGTCGTCGTGCTTCATACCACAATTAGAGCGAATCGCGGTCCGTGTTTGCAAGCCATGTCCGGTCCACACCAGCGGCATACCGGCGCCGCCATCAGATTCTATGCCGCCTGGCCCCATTTGGCGCCACATATCCGAATCTGGAGCGCAAGCGATGGGCAACGCCACCCGCGCGTCGGCGGTCGGCACCGCGATGGCCGCCTACCTGGCCGAGCCCGCCGGCCCGCTGACGGGCTGCGTCCCGATCGCTGTGCCCTCCGACGTTCGCTGAACCGTAACGTGCACGCGCCACCGGTCGTCGTCCAGCTCGGGGTAGTCATCGCGGAAATGGACACCTCGTGACTCCCTGCGGTGGCGGGCCGACTGGGCGATCAGCCGGGCCACCGTCAACATGTTCTGGCTCTCCCATCCGTATCGGTCGTCGAACGTCTTATCCATGACGTATCGGCCCCAGAAGTCGATGCTCCCCAGCGCTTCGGTGAGCCGGGCGTCCTCTCGCTCGATGCCGATGTTTCGCGTCATCAGGGCGCGGAGGCTATTGCGGATGTCCTCGAGGTCGAGTTCGGCCCGCTCGGCGGGGGTCTCGACGCTATTGACGCGGCTGGGGTGGCCGTTCGCGGACCAGCCCGCCAGGGCCCGTCCCGCCGTGCAGCCCGCGATCGCCCCGAAAACCAATCCCTCGAGCAGGGAATTGCTCGCCAGCCGATTCGCGCCGTGAACGCCGGTCGAGGCCGCCTCCCCACAGGCGAGCAGACCGGGAATCGTGCTCCGGGCGTCGAGGTCCACGAGTAGCCCACCGATCGTGTAGTGCGCGCTAGGCCGAACGGGGATCAGATCGTCACCGACGTCGATGTCGAATTGCCGACACAGGTTGAAGATCGACGGGAACCGCTTGGCGAACCTGTCTCGGTCGATGTGGCGGACGTCGAGGTACACGCTCGGCGCGTTGGCGCGGGCCATCTCCCGGAGGATCGCGCGACTGACGACGTCGCGCGGGGCCAACTCGGCGTCCTCGTGGTAGTCGGGCATGAACCGTCGGCCCGTGCGATCGACCAGGTGGGCGCCCTCGCCGCGGAGTGCCTCGGAGATCAGCGCCCGGGTGGCCCCGGCCAGGTAGAGCGTGGTCGGATGGAACTGGATCATCTCCAGGTCGCGAAGGACCGCGCCGGCGCGATAGGCCATGCCCAGCCCGTCGGCCGTGGCGACGTCGGGATTCGTGGTCTCGCGATACAGTCGCCCCGCGCCGCCACTGGCCAGGATCGTCTGCTTGGCCCAGATGAGCTGGTGCCCGTATTTCGGGTGGAACGTCACCGCTCCGCAGCATGCCCCCTCGAGCGTCAGCAGATCGATCGTGAAACACTGCTCGAAGACGCGAAGCCGCGGCGTGTCCAGGACACGGCGGACCAGGACGTCGGCCAGCTCGCGTCCGGTCGCGTCGCCGGCGGCGTGGAGGATCCGCGAGAGCCCGTGCCCCCCTTCACGCCCTCGGCTGAGCTCGCCGTCGGCCTCAAGGTCGAACCGGGCGCCCCACTCGATCAGCCGCCGCACCTCAGCGGGTCCCTGCTTGACGAGCGTCTCGATCGCCGCATTGTCCCCGAGCCCGCAGGCCACCTGAAGGGTATCGGCCATGTGTTGCTGGTAGGAGTCCTGCTCGGCCAGGACAACGGCGATGCCGCCTTGCGCGTGGGCGGTGTTCGACTGGAGCACACCACCCTTGGTGACCACCAGCGCATCGCCGAAGCGCGCGGCCTC
>CAYOGX010000165.1:0-4279 GCA_964403235.1 uncultured Planctomycetales bacterium
ATACAAGATCCCAATGCGCGCATTCCTCTGAAGAGGTGGGCCACCCAACCTTCTCGTCTGTTCAAACATCTCTACAAGCAGCTTAGCGGCGCGACCATTGACCGCTCCCTGACGTCGCGGGTCGGATCGGCGCGGGGCGTCAGAACTCCACCTCCCGCAGGTGCCGCGCGCCCAGTCGCATGGCCACAGCGCCGACGCACACGCCCAGGAGAATGACCAACGCGACGGCCGGAAGGGTGGTCCGGTCGAGAACCAGCTCGCCGCGACCGGCTGCGTGGACGCTGAGCGCGCCCATGATCACGAGGACGGCCGCCACCAACAAGACCGACGCGATCAGGTTGATCGTGCCGCCCATGCCGCTGGCGATTCGCGCCCCGTTGGACTGCCCGAACATGGGCAGCCTCGCGCCCAGCCCGACGGCCAGGCCGCACAGCCCCACGCACACCGAGATCACCGCCGACAGGTGCGACCACCACCACGCGCCAGGCAGATCGAGCATCGTCATCGACAACACCGTCACCCCCACGGCGCAGACCAGCGTGGTCGTCAGCGCGAAGATGAACTTGCTGAGCAGCAACTGCGTCCGCGTCAGGGGCATGGGGACCAGCACCCACAGCTGCCGGCCCTCCAGCGAGACCATCGGGAAGACGAACCGCCCGGTGAAGGTCGCCAGGATCAAGCTGATCGCCGCCAGGTTCAGGAACGCCACCAGCATCTGCCACCGGACCGAGGCGAACCCCAACGTCAATCGCGGGATGTTGGCCACGTACAACGCCAGCAGCCCGAACAGGATCGCCAACTGCGACCATTGCAGCGGATCGCGGAGCAGCGTGCGAAGGTCCTTGAGCGCCAGCAGTCGCAGCCGCCGCGGCAGGTAGCAGAACAACACCCACGCCAGCCCGGCCGTCAGCCATCCCCCGACGCGGACCACGCGCGTCGACCGCGACTGGGCGCGTGCGAAGGCCTCGGACAACCGCCCCGAGACCATCAGCACCGCCGCCCAACTCAGAAACAGCCCGTTGGCGAAGGTGACGAACAGGTAGAGGGCCGCCCGTCCCGGATCACGCCGCGCGGCGGCGATGATGCCCTCGGTCACCCACGTGCTCGGCCAGAACGGACCGCGGATCGCCGAGAGCTGATCGAAGAACGTCTTGAGCCACAACGCCGAATCCGCGTTCGTCGCCGACCACACCCCCAAGCCGAACCAAGCCCCCACCGCCAGGACCAACACGCCCCCCACCACCATGATCCGTCTGGCCGAACGCGGAAACCACAACGCCGCCGCGTGCGCCGCCACCAACCCGACGGCGCCGGGAATAGCCACAAACGACAGAAACAGCCCCACGAACAACGGATAGTAGTACCAGGGCGTCTGGCCGGTCTCGGCCATCGCCAACATCAGCGGCAGGCCCAGTAGCAGCAGCGACCAACTACTCAGCACGAGGGCCTCGACGTACTTCGCCGCCACCACGTGCCAGCTCCGCAGCGGCACGATCAGCAGGAACTGCGACTCGCCCCGACCGTACAGCCCCGTGAAACACAAGATGCCCGTCGAGAACGCCAGCATCACCATCAACGCAATGAAGAAGAAATGGAACACGTACGGAATCGCGACGATCGACTCGAGATGCCGAAACTGGATGAACCGGAACACCTGATAGAACAGGACGTACAGCGCGCTCCAGATGAACAGGATGAACGCGACGACGGACACCAGGCGCAGCGGCGATTCGGTCAGGTCCTGACGTATGCGGTTCCGGCCGCTCAGCACCTTGAGACGAACCAACACTGACAGCGGAACGGGTCGGACGGGCCGGACTGTCGCCTTGTCATCCACGAGCGGTCGCCCCTCACGGCCGGTGACACCCCCACCTTATTCTAGCACCACGGGCCCGACGGCGGTGTGCGATTCGGCCTGCCCTCGCAGAAACTGGTTGTCCTGGCCCCCACCGCGTCGTAACGTGTCCTATCCAATTGCAGACGGCCGTCGGCGTCCAAGATCCGACGTCTCTTGGTGACCGGTCGACAAGCCGAGGCGTCGCACCTGCCGGGCCGACCTGTGACGGTATGCCCACACTCGGGAGCGTCAGCGTGGCGAAGGGCTTTGCGGCATTCGACGGCGCGTGGGAGGCGAACGCCCGGCTGGCATGGGATACCCTCGCATTGAAGCCGACGCGCGGGATCCCCACCACCTGGCTGAACGTGATGGACCACGGGCTCCTCGAACAGGTCGCCGGCTACCAGGCCGGTGAATACAAGCGGCAGCCGGTGAAGGTCTATCGCGACTTCCAGGCCAACAGCGGCGTCTCCTGTTGCGACCAGTGGATCCCCGAGAACCCGCTGACCATGTCGGACCAGGGATTCGAGCCGGGCACGGACCGCGGCGCGACCACCGGGGCCGACCGGATCGTCGTGGACGGGATGGTCATCGATTCGCCCGAGGCCGTCGTGGCGAATATGGAGCGGCACCTGTTTCCGGCGCTGATCCAGACGGCGACTGAGCTCGATCCCGACGACGACGGCGCGGTCGCGCGGCTGATCGAGCAGGAGGTCGAGGTGCAGACGTTCTTCGGGCCGAATTTGCTCAAGATGCCGTACGAGGGGTTTCAAGATTTCCCGCGCCTCTACTACGACCGGTACGGGTACGAGAACTACTTCATGGCCTACGCGCTCTACCCGGACCTGATCGCCAGGAGCTTCGTGCTCCAGGCGGACGTGGCGGTCAAGCGCAATACCATCGCCGCCCGTGCGATCATCGAGGGGGGGCTGCCGAGAGTCCTCCGCTCCGACCACGACATGACCGACTCGCGCGGGACGCTGGCCGATCCCAAGACGCTCGAGGCGATGTGGTTCCCGCAGTTCGCGCGGTCGATCCGGCCGTTCCTCGACGCCGGCGTTCGGGTGCTGTGGCACTGCGACGGGAACGTCATGCCCATGGTGCCGGGCCTGATCGCGTCGGGCATCAGCGGGTTCCAGGGCTTTCAGTACGAAGACGGCGTGGACTACCCGGCCCTGTGCCGGATGACCGACCGCGACGGCGGGCCGCTGATGATCTGGGCGGGCGCGTCGGTCACGCGGACGCTGCCGATGGGCACGAAGGACGACGTGGTGGCCGAGCTGAAGTGGCTCGTCGAGCACGGCCCGCCGGTGGGCCTGTTCCTCGGCGCCAGCAGCTCGATCACCCCCGCCACGAACCGCGAGAACGTCCGGACGCTGATCGAGGGCCTAGCCTACTACAGGGAGCACGGACGGGGATGACGCCATGAAGGCTGCCATTCAAGTTGACGTTGGTCGGTACGAGGTCCGCGACGTGGCGGTGCCGCAGATCACCGACACGCAGTGCCTGATCCGCGTGGCGGCGTGCACGATCTGTGGGACGGACGTGAGGTACTTCAACGGCCAGACCCGGCGCGATTGGCCCAGCCCGATGGGACACGAGGTGACCGGGACGATCGAGCAGGTCGGGCCCGCCGTCGTCGGGTTCGCCGAGGGCGACCGGGTGCTGTCGCGAATGGCCTGGGGCGGGTTCGCTGAGTACGTCGCGGCCGAGGCTGAGCTGCTCGTGCATCTTCCGGACAACGTCGGGTTCGAGGAAGGGGCCATCGCGCAACTGCTGCCGATCGCCGTCCGCGGCGCCGAACTGAGTATGGGGGCCGGCAAGGCGGTCTTCGTCAGCGGCCTGGGCGGCGCGGGTCTGCTGTGCGTTCAGGTCGCCAAGGCGTATGGCGCGTCGAAGGTCATTGCCGCGGACCCGTTCGAGCTACGGCGCGACGTGGCGGTGGCGGTCGGCGCGGACGTCGCGGTCGACCCGAACACCGAAGACGTGGTCGAACGCGTACGGGCCGAGACGGACGGCGGCGTCAACGTGGCCATGGAGGCGGCCGGGCTCGAGCCGTCGTTTCGTGCCTGCGAACAGGCCGTCCGCGCCGGCGGGATCGTCTCGGTCTTCGGCACGCACCTGACGCCGATCGAGTTCGACATGATCCTGTGGGAACGCAAGTGCATGCAGCTCCACATCATGGCCGAGCCGCCCGAGGACAAACCGGCGATGCTGCGCAAGGCGGCCGAGCTGCTCGCGGGCGGAAAGGTCCGCTTGAAACCCCTGCTGTCGAAGGTTATGAAGCTGGACGACATCATGGCGGCCTTCGACCTGGTCATCCACCGGCCCGACGAGGTCATCAAGATCGCCATCGTGCCGTGAGCCGTTCGATCGCATCATAGCGTCACCGTTTTTTCAGAAGGAGCAACGTGATGAAGGTTACGCGCGGGATAGGGGGCA
>CAYOGX010000165.1:4289-7835 GCA_964403235.1 uncultured Planctomycetales bacterium
GGCAGTGTGTGTCGCATTGGCTGTATGTCTGCCGGGGATCTCGGCCAACGGTGCAAGCGCTGCCGAGCGCACCGCCAAGGCGACGAGGCAAGACGACATGAAACGACAGAGAAAAAAGGCCGCCCACCGCAAGCGCCGGATCATCTTCGACAACGACGGCAACGAGCCGGTGTACTACCTCGACAAGGCCACGCGCGAGGCGTTCCTGAAATGCCGGACCACCGGCGTCGTCGGGACGCAGGTCGACACGATCGTTTATTGCACGTGGAGCTCGGGGTTCGGCGTCTTCACGCACAACACCAAGGTGGGCCAGGTCTTCACGTGCACGGCCGAGGGCTTCAGCAAGAACAAGACGCAGCAATTCATCGACCAGGGCGCGGACGTCCTGAAGATCATGGTCGACTACTGCCGCAAGAACGACATCGAGATCTTCTGGTCGATGCGGATGAACGACACGCACGACGCGTGGGGCGGGTGGTACTCGCCGTACCTGTTCCCCAAACTCAAGAAGGACCACCCCGAGTGGCTGGTGGGCAGCAAGGACAAGCGTCCCAAGTGCGGCGCATGGTCGGCCGTGGATTTCTCGCATCACCAGATCCGCGACCTGGCGTTCGAATATGTCGAAGAGGTCTGCCAGAACTACGACGTGGACGGTGTGATGCTCGATTTCCTCCGGCATCCGCTCTACTTCAAGTGTCACGCGTGGGGCCAGCCGGCCGGACCAGAAGAGCTGGACAAGATGACCAGTCTGATCCGGCGGATTCGGCGGATGGCGGACCAGGAGGGCGCGAAGCGCGGCCGGCCGATCCTGATCGCCACGCGGACGCCCGATTCGGTCGGCCACGCCAAGGCCATGGGGTTGGACATCGTCCGTTGGATGAAGGACGGTCTGATCGACCTGCTCGTGGTGAGCGGCTACTTCCGTCTGAACCCGTGGGAGACGACGGTCAAGCTCGGCCACCAGTATGGCGTGCCGGTCTATCCCTGTCTGAGCGAGACGCGGATCAAGGACAAACAGGCGCACAAGGCCCGCGCGTCGCTCGAGTGCTATCGCGCCCGGGCCGCGAATGTGTGGGCGTCGGGCGCCGACGGCGTGTATCTGTTCAACTACTTCAACCCGAACAGCCCGCTGTGGCGCCAGCTCGGCGACCCCAAGACGCTCGCGGGCCTCGACAAGGTGTATACGACCGGCGCGCGGGGCATCAGCGTGATCAACCGGTGGATGGCCGGCGGGATGCGGTTCTTCAAGCGGTCGCACCTCTCGCCGGAACGCCCGAGGAAGCTCGAGCCGGGCAAGCCCGTCACCGTCGAGCTTCCCGTCGGGGAGGACCTCGGCGCCGCTGCGCCCAAGATCACGCTGCGGCTTCGGATCGACAAGCTGGGCGACGCGAAGGACGTTTCTGTCAAGCTGAACGACCAACCGATGTCCGGCGGCGCCCTGAAAGACGCGTGGGTGGAATACGCGTTGACGCCGACGCTCGTCAAGCGGGGCGTGAACCGATTCGAATTCACGCTCAACCCGGCCAGCAAGGCCAAACCGGTCCTTCAGGACCTGCTGCTCTGGGTGCGTTATGAGAAGGGCTAGATCATCGGACGGACGCACGGTGCTTATTGGGTGCGTGGCCGCTATCGCCCTGGCATCGACGGCATGGGCCGCGCAGGGCGAGCCGCGTAGGGTGGCGGTGAACGTCGACCCCGTCACGCGGTACGTCCACGTCAGCTATCGGTTGCCGATCAACGCCCCGGAAGTGGTGACCGTCCTGTGCTCCTGGTCGCCGGCGGGCAAGAACGATTGGCGGGCGGCGAGGGTCAGGCCGTTGATCTCCGAGACGGCCCTGCAATTCGTGCCCGCAGCCGAGTGGAAACAGTGGCACGAGCGGGGACGGATCATCGAGCGGCGGGCGACGGGACTGATGCGGACGGTGGTGTTCAATCCCTACCCGGAAGCGCAGCAGGACGGGCGGGTGGACGTCGAGTTCCGCATCCAAGTCCAGTCGACCGACGGCAAGCCGCTGTCGACATTGACGGCCCGCGTGCGGGCGGACAACACGGACGTCGTCACCATCGAAGACTGGTCGCGCGCGATGCAACGTGGCGCGGTCGTCGCCGAGGCCGAGCATAAGGGCCGAAAGTGGTCGTGGCGGACGGGGCTCAAGCCGGACGCGGGTCTGTCGCTGGGCAACGGTCTGGTCGGCACGTCGGACCCTGACGTGTCGCTGCCGCAGTTGTCGTACGCGCTCGATCTCCGCGGGCCCTACGCGATCTTCGTCCGCGGCGCAGAGGGGATCAGAATGCGCCTGACCGGCGACGAGCGCGCGGACATTATGTCATCGGGGCCCGGCGGCACGGAGGTCCTGTGGCGATGGGGCCGCATGGACCGCCAGCACCTGGTCCTCAAGCAGCGGCACGCGTATACGGGGTGGGTCTCGGCGCGGATCGACTACGTCAGGCTCGTTCCGCTTACCCAAGAACAGGTCGAGAAGCTCGAGTCCCAGTTCGGCGGCAAACCGGACAAGATCATCGCCGGATACTGGGAGCCGTACTCGTGGGCGTTTCACGATCGGGTCCGCGAGACGCTACAGCATCGCGAGCCACTGACCGCGTTTGCCGAGGCGCGGGTGGGGATCGTGGACACGCAGATCGGGCGGTTCGGCATGAAGGTCGTCTACGAATCTCGCAAGACCGACCCGCTCTTCTACGCCACGATCGGCGACCCGATCGGCAAGGTCGCCAGGCCGACCACGGACAACGTCGGCAAGATGCAGCAGTACACCAACACGCTGGACGCCACGCTGCGATACGCCCGCGAGCTGGGCCTGCGTGCCCACGCCAACTTCGGGGCGAGCAACTGCTACCCCGGCAGCCCGCTCCGGGGCGATTTCTCCAAGACGCATCCCGACTGGATGCGGGGATCGGCCCTGCGGTATGAGGTACCCGAGGTCCGCCAGTACGTCCTGAGGCTGTATCGCGAGGCGCTCGAGATCGGCGCGCCGGGGATTTCGATCGACTACTGCCGGTACCCCGAGACCGTCGACACCGTCGAGACGGGCAACACGATGATGCGCGCGCTGCGCAAGCTCGCCGACGAGTTCGGCAAGCTGCGGGGCGAGCGCGTCCCCATCCTGACGCGGTTCCCGGGTAAGGGCGTCCGCAGGTGCAAGCTGTTCGACTACGCCACATGGGCGCGCGAGGGGTGGGTCGACTATCTCTGCCCGAGCAATATCCAGGGGCGGCATCACCACATCGACGTCGGGCCGTATCTGTCGGCCGTCCGCGGCACGACGTGCAAGCTCCTGCCGTGCGTGGACGGCTTGAGTTGGGGCCTGCCGATGCCGGGACCGTTCTTGTGGCGGGTGGCGCGGCTGTACGAGGCGGGCGTGGACGGGATCTACGTCTATCAGGCCGACGCGCGGGTGCTCGGCCGGCCGCGCTACCGGCGGTGCATGCGGACGCTGCCCAGCAGCCAGGCCGTCCGCGACTGGTGGGACCGCGACAAGCGCCACCGGCCGAGGTGCAGCAAGGGCATCTACATCACCCCGCCGAACC